>UQVD01000015.1 GCA_900544385.1 uncultured Collinsella sp. | reverse complement strand
CGAGATACTGATCGGTCTCGTGGGCTCGGAGATGTGTATAAGAGACAGGTAACATACGCATCGCCCGCTAGAGCGAGGTGAACCAAGGGCCCCGAGCAACTACGCTCGGGGCCCTTTTTGTTTGCCGTATCCGATCGCTAGTTCAAATGTGATTTCCTCGGGAATGCATCTAGAGGATGCCGTGGGCCTGTTTCCTACCATGCGGCAATGGGTCCCATGGGGTGCGCCGTGCATTTTTTGGAGTATTCTGCAGTTCGAGTTGTCTGCATATGATTTGACGTCGCCAACGGTGGCTTTCGGATATCCCTAGCGAGCGTTCTGAGTCAGATTTCGTCGTTTTCCGGAGCAGGGGCGCGTCATTCTCGCCATGTCGGAACCCAAAATGACGCAGCGCCCTAAAGGTTTGCCCGCTCGGGGTATTGCTGGCGCGGTCACGTTGCAGAATACTCCGTTTTTTGCACGGGCCAGGATGGGGTACCTCGGGAGAACACGGCGGTATCCCGTAAATATATACAATCTGTACCGTAATTTATACAAAACGAAGAGGCAGACAGCGTAGGGTTGGTGCATTGGGGTGCTTGATGCACCAAAATGGGGATCCCACGTGCCGTATACTCTGGCTGGATGTGAAAACGGCTTGACGCGTTGCCAGACGTAGGGGGAGGGTGTCTCGATGAGCGTATTCGAAATTGTGTTTAGTCCGACGGGTGGAACGCAGAAGGTGTCTGGCCTTGTGGCCGGGGCACTGGACAAGAATACCGTTACCGTCGATCTGACCGTTAGCGGGCTAGATTTCAGCGCTGTCTCGATGACCGAGGACGACGTGGCCGTAATCTCTGTGCCGGCGTATGCCGGTAGAATCCCGGCTGTGGTGGCTGACCGGTTGGGCATGGTGCGCGGCAACGGGGCTCGGGCTGTTTTGGTTTGCGTATACGGAAACCGCGCGTTTGAGGACACGCTCGTAGAGCTGGAGGACGTTGCGAAGCATGCGGGATTCCGGGTGATCGCGGCAGTTGCAGCCATTGCAGAACATTCCATTGCACGACAGTTTGCTGCCGGTCGTCCGGATGCGCAGGATGCGGCGCAGCTCGCAGAGTTTGCGCAACAAATTCAGCAAAAGCTGTTGGCTGAGGATGCGTCCGAGCCCTCTATCCCCGGCAATCGTCCTTATAAACAAGCTGGAGGTCGCCGTATGGCACCCGAGGCAACAGAGGATTGCGCCTCCTGCGGTGCATGCGCCGCGGCGTGCCCCGTTTGTGCTATCGACAAGGGCGACCCCAAGCGAGCAGTTGGCGAGGCGTGCATCTCCTGCATGCGCTGCATCGCCGTATGTCCGCGAGGCGCTCGCAAGCTTGATCCCAACAAGCTATCCGCTGTTTCCCAGATGTTGAGCAAGGTTTGCGTCGTGCGGAAGGAATGCGAGCTCTTCATCTAGCGCATACGAAATTGCTGCATTGGGGACAGGTTAATCTGCACCAACCTGGTGCAAACAAACCTGACCCTAATGCACCAGAGTGAGGAGTGCCCCTGGGTGCCGGCGGGAAAGGAACGTCCCTAAGTGCCGCCTAAATACCGTTTATCGGAGAAAAAATACCGTTCGCCGGTCATAATGATTGTTCCGGCTTTGGGCTTGTCTACAATAACCCCCGTAAAAAGAAATGCGGAAGGTTACCGAGTCCCCTCGGACGTGGGCCTAACCAAAGTCTTTGAACGGGTGTGTCTCTATGGATGCATTCGGTTGATTTTGGTTGGGCTATATTTATGAAGGGACATGCCACCATGGGTTTCTTTTCTCGCCTTATGGGTGGCTCGGACAAGCAGGCGACTGCGACTTCCGAGTTCGAGATTCTCGCCCCTGTTTCCGGCGAGCTTGTTAATCTAGAAAATACCAATGACCCCGCTTTTAGCAGTCGTGCAGTGGGCGATGGCGTTGCCGTGGTTCCCCAAGAGGGAACGGTGTGCGCTCCTGTTTCCGGTACCGTTGCGGCGCTGTTTCCGACTGAGCACGCGCTGGGCATCATGTCCGACGACAGCTCTGCTCAGGTGATGCTGCACATCGGAATCGACACTGTTAAGCTTGAGGGCAAGGGCTTCCATGCGCTTGTTGCCCAGGGTGACCATGTCGACGCGGGCCAGCCCCTCGTCGAGGTCGATTTCGACGCGGTTCGCGCTGCCGGCTTCGATCCCACGGTCTTCGTTATCGTGTGCGAGCGTTCGGAGAACTCGACTCTTCGTGAGCATGCTTCCGGCCCTGTTGCTGTTAAAGAGCCTGTCGTCTGGCTTTCCGAGTAAATTCTTATGGTGGGTACCGTGGTTATCAAGCGAGTTTTTAACAACAACGTCGCAATGGTCACTTCGGACGATGGCTCCGAGCTCATCGTCATCGGTCGAGGCCTCTGCTTTGGCCGTCATGCCGGCGATGCCATCGACGAGGCGTCGATCGAAAAGACCTACGCGTTGCAGGAGGGAACTTCTCAGGATTCGCGTACGATTGACCGCTTGGCACATCTTTTGGAGTCCATCCCCACCGTCAACCTCGTGATTTCCGAGGACATCGTTCAGATGCTTCGTCGAGAGCTCAATGTCGATATCAATGACAAGATCCTCATCGCTCTCGCAGACCATATTAGCCTCGCCCTCGATCGCGAGCGCAAAGGCGTTCCCTGCGAGAACCCGCTGCTGCTCGAGATCCAGCAGTTCTATCGCAAGGAGTACGCGCTTGCGGGCCGTGCCCTTCAGATTATTAAGGACTATCTGGGCATTGAGATGAGCGAGGAGGAGCAGGGTTTCATTACCTTGCATATCGTCAACGCCACCATGCCGCAGCGCTCTGACCGTCTAATCATCTCGGTCCAGCTTGTTCGCGACGTGCTTGCGATTGTTTCCGAGCGCTATGCTACGACCCTCGATGACACCTCGCTGCCTTACGAACGCTTCGTTCGTCACCTGCAGTTTTTCGCACAGCGAGCACTCGATCCTACGGCCGGGCAAATCAGTGGCGACGCGCTGTTCCGAATCGATGAAACGGCGTATCCGTGCGCATTCTCGTGCGCGGACGCCATAGCCGCCCACTTGTCGTCTACCTTTAACGTTGTCGTTACCGATGCCGAGAAGAGTTATCTCGCATATCACATTGTTAACCTGCTTGGAGAACCTGGTCTCTAGGCATAACGTGCCCACACATCGATTGATATAAGGCAGGGCTTACGGTCTTGCCCAGGGCACATCTGTCTTAATTTGCGGAAAAGGAAGGGGAGTACCGCTATGACCGCAAAAAAGAAGTTCAATTTCAAAGCGCCGTTGGAGGTGTTCGCGAAGTCAATCGTCCAGCCGATGATGTATCTCTCGGTTGCCGGCATCCTGCTCATCGTGGGCATCATTCTGACCAACAAGACCATCTGCGCTTTGGTCCCCGTACTGGGCTCCGGTCCGTTCCAGCTTGTGGGCGCCGTTGTCTATCAGTCGCTGATGTTTATCATCAACAACCTCTCGATTCTGTTCTGCGTGGGCATCGCCGGCGCCATGGCAAAGAAGAACAAGGGCCATGCTTCGCTGATCGCCCTGATGTCGTTCTTCCTGTTCCTGCAGGCTAACAACATCGTGCTCAACGCCACCGGCTCTCTTGCCGATGCGAGCGGCATGCTCGGTCTTACCGGAACCGGCCAGGCCACCGTTATGGGCATCCAGGTGCTCGATACCGGCGTGTTTGGCGGCATCATCCTTGGTTGCATCACCGGTGCCGTGTTCAACAAGTACTCGAACAAGCAGTTCCCCATTGCCCTTTCGATGTTCTCGGGCGTTCGCTTCCCGTTCCTGATCATGATCATCATTTCCTGGATCATGGGCGCTGGCTTCTGCATCGTTTGGCCTCCGGTTCAGGGTGCCATCTCCTCCGTTGCCGGCATCATTAAGGAGTCGGGCAACATCGGTCTGTTTATCTACGGCATGCTCAACAAGCTGCTCGTTCCCACCGGTCTGCACCACCTCATCTACACCCCGTTCCAGTTCTCCGATGTGGGCGGCACCCTTACGCTGGGTGATCAGGTTATCGCCGGCGCTTATCCCATCCGTGTTGCCGAGATGGCAATGACGGGCCAGCCCTTCTCCGATAGCACCTACTTCAACAGCTACACCTTCAACAACTTGTGGCCCTACATCGGTATCGGTCTCGCCTTTATCTTCACCGCTTACAAGGGGAACAAGGATAAGACCAAGGCCGTTATCATCCCGCTGATCATCACCGCCGTGCTCTCCTGTGTCACCGAGCCCATGGACTTCCTCTTTGTCTTTGCCGCTCCCGTGCTCTTTGTTGTTCACTCGGTTCTTTCCGGCATCTTCCTGGTCCTGCTCAAGGTCCTCTCCGTGCCCGCTTCGACTGCAGGCGGCATTATCAACATCGTGGTCTCCAACCTGGTCCTCGGTGTCGATAAGACCAACTGGCCGGTTATGCTGGTGCTTGGAGTCGTCAACGCCGCTCTGTACTTCTTCCTCTTTACCTTCCTTATCAAGAAGCTCAATCTCCACACGCCTGGTCGCGAGGAGGAGTCCGAGCTCGCCGAGTCCGTTGCCGAGGGCGAGGCCGCCGCATCTGTTGCGGTGAAGCAGGGCGCTGTTGCCGCAGCTCCCGCAGAGGGCGTCGATGCAGGTATTGCCGACCTGGTCGCGGGTCTTGGTGGCAAGGACAACATCGAGGAGCTCGAGAACTGCTTTACGCGTCTTCGTGTGAACGTTAAGAACCCGGACCTCATCGATGAGAACCTCATCAACCACGTGCCCAACAGCGGCATCAACCGCAACGGCAACAATATCCAGATTATCTTTGGCATGAAGGTCGCCGAGATGCGCGACAAGGTCGAAAACGCAATTGAGAAGGAGCAGTAAACAATGATCATTACTCTGTGTGGTGGCGGATCCACCTTTACCCCCGGCATCGTCAAGTCCATCGCCCTGCGCAAGGACGAGCTCGACGTTGACGAGATTCGTCTGTACGACATCAACGAGGAGCGCCAGCGCAAGATCGGCGTGCTCGTGGACTGGATTTTGCACGAGGACCTCGGCCTGGACATCAAGCTCACGGTGACCACCGACAAAGAGACGGCTTTTACCGACGCGAGCTTCGTGTTTGCCCAGATGCGCGTGGGCGGCTACGCCATGCGCGAGCAGGACGAGAAGATTCCGCTGCGTCACGGCTGCGTTGGTCAGGAGACCTGCGGTTGCGGCGGCCTTGCCTACGGCATGCGCACCATCTTCCCCATGGTCGAGCTGATCGATGACGTTGAGAAGTACGCCAAGAAGGACTACTGGATTCTCAACTACTCCAACCCTGCCGCCATCGTCTCCGAGGGCTGCCGCGTGCTGCGTCCCAACGCTCGCATCATCAACATCTGCGACATGCCGATCGCGATCATCGACGTGGTTTGCGCCGCGCTCGATATCGACAAGAAGGATGTCGAGTACGATTACTTTGGCCTCAACCACTTTGGTTGGTTCACCTCGATCCGTCACAAGGGCGAGGAGGTGCTCCCGCAGCTGCGCGAGTACATCAAGGAGCATGAGATTCTGCTGCCCGATTCGTACCTCAAGGGCATGGGCTCGCTCATGGCAAAGAAGCCCGAGGAGACCACCGACGAGCACCCCGAGCAGAACCGCCACACCAAGGGCAGCTGGTACTACGTCTGGAAGGGCGAGTACGAGATCATGGAGTGCTTCCCGGAGTACCTGCCCAACACGTATCTGAACTACTACCTGCAGCAGAAGGAGTTCGTCGAGCACTCCAACCCCGAGCGCACCCGTGCTAACGAGGTCGAGGAGACGCGCGAGAAGAACCTCTTCGACGGCATCGACCACTACGAGAAGACCGGCGAGATTGACGAGAGCACGTTCTATGCGGGCAGCCACGGCGACTGGATTGCCGACCTGGCTATCGCTCTGAAGAACGACACCAAGCAGCGCTTCCTGGTCATTTGCGAGAACAAGGGCGCTATCCCCAACATGCCCTACGACGCTATGGTCGAGCTGCCTGCCTACATTGGCAAGAACGGCCCCGAGGTCATCAGCCGCGACAACATTCCGCTGTTCCAGCAGGGCCTCATGATGCAGCAGCTGAACTCCGAGAAGCTCGTGGTCGAGGCTACGATCGAGGGTTCGTACGAGAAGGCACTCAAGGCCTTTACGCTCAACAAGACCGTGCCTTCGATGAAGGTCGCCAAGGAGGTTCTCGACGACATGATCGAGGCCAACAAGGACTTCTGGCCCGAGCTTAAGTAAAAGCAACAGGGTTGCTGACCGCATACCTGGAGCAATGCCCCGTCCACGTGATTGCGTGGGCGGGGCATTGTCATTTGGTAACGCGTTTTATCAAATATGGCATTTATCTGCGGTAATGTTCTATTTCACCGCTGAGGGTGACATTTCATGCCGCCTGCCGAACTGCGTGGAGACCTAACAACTTTTTAGGTCAGTGTTGTGCGTGTAGCAATTTCGCCCGGCCTCGCCTCCGGGCTGCCATGTGAGAGGGGATCTTATGGCTCGACTGCATGTAATGGAACGCAGCCACGCTCAGGCCGTCATGGACGACCTGCACGATGCGCTCGGACGCCGTTTGGCGGTGAGTTCGCTCGCCCCGTGTCCCGTTGAGTTTACGGCAGCGCTCGTCAACCTGTGCTCCACTCAGAGCTGTGGCAAGTGCACGCCCTGCCGCGTGGGCCTGAGCGCACTGAGTGACCTGCTCGCTGATGTGCTCGAAGGGCGTGCCGATGAGTCTACGCTCAACCTGATTGAGCGCACGGCCCGCACCATCTACCTTTCGAGCGACTGCGCCATCGGCTACGAAGCTGGCGCCATGGCGCTCACGGCCATTCGCGGCTTCCGCGACGATTTTGAGCATCACATTCGCGAGCACTCCTGCGGCTTTGACCGCGAGGCCCGCGTCCCGTGCGTCTCGGGCTGCCCGGCGCACGTCGACATTCCCGGGTACATTTCGCTCGTCGAGGCCGGCCGCTATGCCGATGCCGTCAAGGTCATCCGCAAGAATAACCCGCTGCCGCTCGTCTGCGGCCTGGTGTGCGAGCATCCCTGCGAGATGCACTGTCGCCGTGGCATGGTCGACGACCCCATGAACATCCTCGCCCTCAAGCGTTTTGCCGTTGAGCACAGCGACCTCAACGACCACAAACCGCATGTAGTGGACAACACCGGTAAGCGCGTCGCCGTGATCGGCGGCGGCCCGGCCGGCCTTTCCTGCGCTTACTACCTGGCCGTGATGGGTCATAAGGTGACCATCTTTGAGCAGCGTCACCACCTGGGCGGCATGCTGCGCTACGGCATCCCCAGCTATCGTCTGCCGCGCGAGCGTCTGCAGGCCGAGATCGACTGGATCTTGAGCGCCGGCATCGACGTTGAGCTCGACCACTCCGTGAACGGCGAGGAGCTTGCCCGCCTGCGCGACGAGTTCGATGCCGTCTATCTGGCCATTGGTGCCCACAGCGATAAGA
The DNA here is from genome assembly GCA_900544385.1 of uncultured Collinsella sp. Classification (GTDB taxonomy): domain Bacteria; phylum Actinomycetota; class Coriobacteriia; order Coriobacteriales; family Coriobacteriaceae; genus Collinsella. The sequence continues at coordinate 19,846 of UQVD01000015.1, read as the reverse complement.
AGCTCGGCCTTCCGGGCGAAGAGGCTCCCGGCGTGGAGTCGGCCGTCAAGATGCTGCGTGCCATCGGCGACGACGAGCTGCCCGACCTGAGCGGCCAGCGCGTGTGCGTCATCGGCGGCGGCAACGTGGCCATGGACGTGGCGCGCTCTGCCGTGCGCTGCGGTGCCGAAAAGGTAAGCATCGTCTACCGCCGCCGCATCTGTGATATGACGGCTCAGGACGCCGAGATTGCCGGTGCCCAGGCCGAGGGCTGCGAGGTGCTGGAGCTGACGGCCCCGCTCGCCATCGAGACGGGCGAGGACGGTCGCGTGAGCGGCCTGCGCGTGCAACCGCAGATTATCGGCGAGCCCCGTCGCGGTCGTCCGGCCCCGCGTGCCGCCGCGACGCCCGAGCGCGTCATTCCCTGCGAGCGCGTGTTCGTGGCCATCGGCCAGGACATCGATTCCAAGCCGTTTGAGGAGATGGGCATCGCCTGCAAGTGGGGCTGCGTGGTCACCGATTCGGACGGCGCCGTGCCCAACTTCGATGGCCTCTTTAGCGGCGGCGACTGCCAGACCGGTCCCGCCACCGTCATCCGAGCCATCAATGCCGGCCGCGTAGCTTCGGCAAACATCGACCGCTATCTGGGCTTCGACCACAAGATCAAGCTCGACGTGGAGCTGCCGACCGTCCAGTTTAAGGGCAAGCACGAGTGCGGCCGCTGCGAGCTGGGCGAGCGCGAGGCTGGCGAGCGTATTCACGATTGGAATCTGGTCGAGCAGGGCCTTACCGAGGAGGAGGCGCGCCAGGAGGCAAGCCGCTGCCTGCGTTGCGACCACTTTGGCTTTGGCGCGTTCCGCGGAGGGAGGAACCTGGAATGGTAGAGCCCAACAAAACCACCGTCAGCGACAACACCGAAAACGGAGCGCACAATATGGTCAAGCTCACTATCGATAATTGCGAGGTCGTGGTTCCCGAGCACACCACGATCCTGGACGCAGCCAAGTCCGTCGGCATTCAGATTCCTACCCTGTGCTACCTGCGCGATCTAAACGAGATCGGCGGCTGCCGCGTGTGCGTGGTCGAGGTTGAGGGCTGCGATCAGCTGGTTGCCGCCTGCAACAACTACGTGCTCGACGGCATGGTGGTCCACACCAACAGCCCCAAGGCCCGCGAGGCCCGTCGCACCAACGTGCAGCTGCTGCTGTCCCAGCACGATTCGCAGTGCACGAGCTGCGTGCGCAGCGGCAACTGTAACCTGCAGACCATCGCCAACGACCTGGGTATCTTCTATCTGCCGTATCAAAGGCATTTGACGGGCGAGGGCTGGGATTTCGATTTCCCCATCATCCGCGAAAACGACAAGTGCATTAAATGCATGCGCTGCATCAAGGTGTGCGAGAGCGTGCAGGGCCTAGGGATTTGGGATCTGACCAACCGCGCCACGCATACCGCCGTGGGTACCCGCGGGCGCGCGCCGATTGGCAAGACCGATTGCGTCGCGTGCGGCCAGTGCATCACGCATTGCCCGACGGGCGCGCTGCGCGAGCGCGACGACACCGAGACCGTGTTTGACGCGCTCGCTAATCCCGACAAGATCGTGCTGGTGCAAATCGCGCCTGCCGTGCGCAGCGCCTGGGGCGAGGAGCTCGGCATTTCGCGCGGGGAAGCCACCGTCGAGCGTCTGGCTTGTGCGCTGCGTCGTGTTGGCTTTGAGTACGTGTTCGACACCGATTTCTCGGCCGACCTCACCATCATGGAGGAGGGCTCCGAGCTGCTCGAGCGCTTGGGCGCCGCCGCCAAGGGCGAGGGTGACAGCCGCGGCTGGCCCATGTTTACGAGCTGCTGCCCGGGCTGGGTGCGCTTTGTGAAGGCGCGTTATCCGGAGTTTGTCGACAGCCTGTCCACGTCCAAGTCGCCGCAGCAGATGTTCGGCGCCATCGCCAAGACATACTACGCCAAGGTGCTGGGCGTGGAGCCTGAGCGCCTGTTCGTGGTGTCCGTTATGCCGTGCACGGCCAAAAAGGCAGAGTGTGCACTGCCGAGCATGTTGGGCGAGGGCGGTGCGCCCGACGTGGACGTTGCGCTGACGGTGCGCGAGATGGTGCGCATGATCCGCGCGAGCCACGTGAGCGTGGACACGTTGGTCGAGGAGCCGCTCGATACGCCGCTGGGCTTTGGCACGGGCGCGGGCGTGATCTTTGGCGCCACGGGCGGCGTGATGGAGGCCGCCGTGCGCTCGGCATATTACCTGGTGACGAGCAAGAACCCGGATGCCGATTTCTTTACCGACACGCGCGGACTCGACGGCTGGAAGGAAGCCGTTGCCGATATCGATGGCACCAAGGTGCGCGTCGCCGTGGCACACGGGCTGGGCAACGCCGCCCGCCTGCTCGATGCGATTCGCGACGGCCGTGTGAGCTATGACTTCGTTGAGGTCATGGCGTGCCCGGGTGGCTGCGTCGGCGGCGGCGGTCAGCCCATCCACGACGGCTGCGAGCTGGCAGCCGAGCGCGGTCAGGTGCTGTGGGGCCTGGATGCGAAGGCGGACATTCGCTTCTCGCACGAGAATCCCGATGTCCAGGCGTGCTACCGCGAGTTCTTGGGCGAGCCGCTCTCGCCGCTGGCCGAGGAATTGCTGCATACCGACCATCACGCATGGACGATGCCCAACGAGGGGACGTGCTAGCGATGCGCGCGTTTGATTTTGAAATGTCGCGCCGGGGGTTTGCCTCGGCGCTCGCCGCGGGCGCCCTGTCACTTGCGCTCGCGGGCTGTGGCGGCGGGGCTGCCGGTGCCGGGTCCGCCGCGGGCTCGGCTGCCACGGACGGCGCCGGTGCTGCTGCAGAGCCGGTCGAGGTGCACGTCGCCTCGCTCAAGGGGCCGACCTCGATTGGTCTGGTGCAGTTTATGGACCGGGCGGCCGATGGCGAGACGGACAATGAGTTCGACTTTGCGATAAATACTGCCGCCGATGAGATTGTGCCCAAGGTCATTCAGGGCGATATCGACATTGCCCTGGTACCCGCCAACGTGGCGAGCGTACTCTACAACAAGACCGAGGGCGCGGTGCAGGTCATCGACATCAACACGCTGGGTGTGCTGAACGTTGTGACGGGTGACGCGAATGTGGTCTCGTTTGGCGATCTGGCGGGTCGCACCGTCTACATGACGGGCAAGGGCACCACGCCAGAGTACGTCATGAACTTCCTGCTGGAGCGCGCGGGCCTGACCGGCCAGGTGACGCTCGAGTTTAAGAGCGAGCCCACCGAGGTGCTGTCGGCCCTGCTTGCCGATCCGTCTGCCGTGGGCGTGCTGCCGGAGCCGTTCAAGACCGCTGCCATCGCCAAGAGCGAAGGCAAGCTGTCAGCGCCGGTAAGTCTGACCGATGTGTGGGATGAGCTGGCGGGTGACACGGGTTCGCGCCTGCTGACGGGCGTGACCGTGGTGCGCCGCGCGTTTGCCGAGGAACATCCCGAGGCTGTGGCGGAGTTCTTGAGCTGCCATGCGGCGAGCGTTAAGGCCGTCAATGCGGCGCCGGCAGACTGGGCGCAGGCCGTGGTCGATGCGGGCATTGTGGATAACGCCACGATTGCCGAAAAGGCGATTCCTGGGTGCATGCTTGTCTGCCAGACCGGGAAGGATATGAAGGCGGCGCTCGGTGGGTACCTACAGGTGCTGGCCGATGCGGACGCGAGTGCCGTGGGCGGCAAGCTCCCGGCCGATGATTTCTACTACATGGAGTAGCCCGTGCGTGCGTTTGCTCGACAAATTACAGAGCGTATAAAGGCGGTGACGGCAGCAGGTGCCGTTGCCGCCTTTTGGCTTGCCGCGTGGATGCTGGTGGCGGGTCTTGTGGCGCAGCCGTTGATTTTGCCGGGGCCGGGTGCTGTTGTGGTGGCGTTGCTGCGGCTGGTATGCGATGCCGGCACGTGGGCGATCCTGGTGGGCTCAGGCGCGCGAATCTTGGGCGGGCTGGCGCTTGCCGCGATGTGCGGCGGCGTGCTGGCGGGAGTCTCGGTGCGGTCGCGGACGTTTGCCCGCCTGGTGGCGCCGGCGCTTTCGTTTGTTAAGGCGACGCCGGTCGCCTGCGTGGTGGTCCTGCTGCTTATTTGGTTGGGGTCGGCACGCGTGGGCATCGCGGCAGTTTTTTTGATGGCGCTGCCGGGCGTGTATTTTTCGCTGACCGAGGGCTTGGCACAAGTGGATAAGCCGCTGGAGCAGATGTTTCGCCTGCATGGCGTGCGGGGCTGGCGACTGTTTTGTGCCCACACCTGGCGCGAGGTGCTGCCGTTTGTGCTTTCGTGTGCCCGGGCCGTGATCGGCATGAGCTGGAAGGCCGGCGTGGCAGCCGAGCTGATCGGCATGGCGGTGGGCACCGTGGGTGAGCGCATCTATCAGGCAAAGCTTTTGATTGAGACGGCTGATTTGCTGGCGTGGACCGTGCTGGTCGTTGCCGCCTCGTGGGCGTGTGAGCGCGTGCTGGTGTGGCTGCTGCGGGTTTCAGGACCCGTGGCGTGGCGTGCGGCGGTGCTGTCGCATGGGCATGGACTGCGCGGGCGTGCGGGGGCTGCGAGCGATGGCGCCGCAGCGGAGCTTGCGCTTGCCGTGGGCGATCGTGCGCCCTGGGCGCCGGCGCTGGATGGTCTGGTGCTCAACGTGCCTGCGGGTGGGCGTATCTGCGTGATGGGCGCTTCGGGCATGGGCAAGTCGACGCTGCTTTCGTTGGCAGCGGGGGAGTGCGTGCCGTGCTCGATGGTGTTTCAGGACGCGCGCCTGGTTGAGGACGCCTCTGCTTTGGATAACGTGCTGGTGTGCGCCGACGCGCGCGTGGATGCCTCGAGTGCCGCAGCCCTGTTGCGCCTGCTGGTACCGGGGATCGATGTGTATGCCCGCGTGGCCGAGCTCTCGGGCGGGCAGCGCCGTCGCGTCGAGATTGCCCGAGCCCTGCTGTGCCCAGGAGACGCGGTGATTCTGGACGAGCCCTTTACCGGTCTAGATACCGCTGCGCGCGACGCATGCGCCGAGGTCGTGCTCGACCTGCTCGATGGCCGCATGCTCCTGCTTGCCACGCACGATGTCGCCGACGCTCAGGCCCTCGATATCTCGGACATCATCACGCTCTAAATACTTACTCAGCAACAAAATGATTCGTTTTCCTCCGTCCCAATGGGGTCGGGTGTGGTATTCTATCTGCGGGGTAATACTTAGGATTACCAAGTAATACCAACGCCGCAGAAACAAACTCCGGATGCGGGCCAATCGGGTTGCCTTCACAGCCCGTCGCCCAGCCGCGTGGCCCGCATCTATCCGCACTACCGTCGTTTCAAAAAGGAAGCGCCATGGCAGAACACATGACCCCCGTAGTCGCGAAGGTCTTGCCTGAGGAGAAGGCAGCCTTCGCGGCGGCAACCCAGCTCGTGGGCACCACGCCGTCCAACGCCATCCGCATGTTTATCGCCGCGTTCAATCGCTGCGGCACCTTCCCGTTCGACATCTCGCCCAGCGGGGCCTTTGGCAAAGACTGTCCCCAACAGCTAGTCGTTGAAGAACGTCCCCAATGACTAGTCGTTGGGAGGAGGTCGGCATGCTCAATGCGCTGGTTTGGGCGCTTGCCTGTTTTGGCGTTGTCGCTGCCGATATTGTCCTGAGCATGGTTTTGTTCTCCGTGCTGGACATCGTGTCGGCGCTGACGGGTTTCCCGATCGACAACCTCGATATTCAATGGTTTCAAGCCGTCGCTCAGACGGCGTCGTTTTTGATGGCGCTGCTATGGTGGCGTTATTTGTGGCCGCGGTCGTTTATCGCGCGCTGGCAAGGTGAGCGTCCGCTTGGCGGGGGAGTGCGTAGCGCGTGGAAGCGCATTGCCTGCGTTATCGTGATCGGCTTGGCACTGCAGGTGGTCGTTGGCTACGTGACCGACGCCGTACTGTCATTGTTGCCCGAGGTCGCGGCCGATTACAGTGAACTTGTCGAGGAAACAGGCATGGGCGACACCAGCTATCTCGCCGTCCTGACTACGGTGCTCGGCGCCCCATTTTGTGAAGAGCTGCTGGTGCGCGGCATTATTTTTGAGTTTTCGCTCCGAGCGTTTAATCCGCAGTGCCGCCCACTTTGGAAGCGCCGGCGTCGTGCGAGCGCGCAAGACGGCACCATAGTGCCCTGGGCGGCCCCGAGTACCTGGGGCGTCGCCGCGGCAATCGTGCTGCAGGCGGCGGTCTTCGGCTTTATGCACATGAACTGGGTGCAGGGCTGCTACGCGGGGGCCGCCGGCCTCATCTTTGGCTGGGTGCTCGTGACCACCGGAAAGCTCCGCTACACGATCCTGCTGCACTTTGCCTTTAATGCCGGCTCGTACCTCATGGGCCTGCTATGGTTTGTGAACACGCCGTTCGACGTGGTGGTCACGGTTGCTATCGCCGGCGTCATTCTCATTGAGGCAATGCACTCGCTGCGCCACGCGTGTGGGATGGACGCAGCGAGCGCACCACTGCCCTAGTTGCGCCTGCCGCCTCCGTTGGCGCCCTGTCGTCCCTGGGCCGCGCGATTGCGACCGGCGGTGTTCTGCGCGCGCGACATGCCGCCGTATCCCTTGCTGCCTTTGGGTCCCTTGCCGGCGGCGCCACCGTGGGCCTTGCCGCCCTTCTTGCCGGTGCCGTGTCCGCCGCCGGCTGATGTCTCGCCCGGGCGTGGCGGCACGGGGCGAATCAGACAATGCTTGGTGTAGCCGATCAGATCGCGGCGGCCGGCCTTCTCCAGCGCCTCACGTACCAGCTTGTAGTTCTCGGGCTTGCGATACTGGATGAGCGCGCGTTGCATGGCCTTCTCGTGCGGGTCGCGCGCCACGTAGATCGGCTCCATGGTGCGCGGGTCCACGCCGGTGTAGTACATGCAGGTCGACATGGTGGACGGCGTAGGGTAGAAGTCCTGCACCTGCTCGGGCATGTAGCCCATGTCGCGCACGGCCTCGGCAAGGTCCACGGCTTCCTTCATCGTCGAGCCGGGGTGGCTCGAGATCAGATACGGCACCACGTACTGCTTGAGTCCGTACTCGCGGTTCAGGCGCTCAAATTTGCGGCAGAACACATCGTAGACGGCGCGGCTCGGCTTGCCCATCACGGACAGTACCGCGTCACTCACGTGCTCGGGCGCTACACGCAACTGGCCCGAGATGTGATGCTCCAGCAGCTCGCGCAAAAACTCGTCCGAGGTATCGGCCATGGTGTAGTCAAAACGGATGCCGCTGCGGACGAAGACCTTTTTGACGCCCGGCAGCTGGCGCAGGTCGCGTAGCAGCTGCGTGTAGCCGCTCTCGTCGACCACCATGTTCTTGCACACGTTCGGCCACAGGCAGCGCTTGTTCTTGCACACGCCGTGCTTGAGCTGCTTGTCGCAGGCCGGGCGGCTAAAGTTTGCCGTCGGTCCGCCCACGTCGTTGATGTAGCCCTTAAACTCGGGATCGCGCGTGAGCAGCTCGGCCTCGCGCATAATCGAGTCGTGGCTGCGCATCTGCAGTACGCGACCCTGGTGGAAGGTGAGGGCGCAAAACGAGCACTCGCCAAAACAGCCGCGGTTGGAGCTGATCGAAAACTTGATCTCGGCAAAGGCCGGCACGCCGCCTGCCGCGTCGTAGTCGGGATGCCAATCGCGTGCGTAGGGGAGTTCGGCAACCTCGTCCATCTCGTCGGTGGTGAGTGTTGCCGACGGCGGGTTCTGCACCACATAGACGCTGTTGGGGTAGGGCTCTACCAGGCGATGCCCAGTGATGGGGTCCATATTTTGCTGCTGCACGTTAAAGCTTCGGGCGTAGTTGAGCTTGTCGGCGGCAAGGTCGTCCCAGCTGGGCAGCAGGTCGTAGTCGTAGACCTCGTCGAGCGAACCCGTGCGGTAAACGGTGCCGTTGATATAGGTGATCTGATCGACGGGCAGCCCCGCGTCGAGCGCGTCGGCGATCTCGACAATCGCGTGCTCGCCCATGCCGTAGATGAGGATGTCGGCGCCCGAGTCGAGCAGCACCGAGCGCTTGAGCTTATCCTGCCAGTAGTCGTAGTGGGCCAGGCGACGCAGGCTTGCCTCGATGCCGCCGATGATGATGGGGGCGTCCTTGAACGTCTGACGGATGAGATTGCCGTAGACCGTGACGGCACGGTTGGGGCGGTGACCTTCCTCGCCGCCGGGGGTATAGGCGTCGGTGTGGCGGCGGTGCTTGGTCACCGAATAGTGGTTGACCATGGAGTCCATGTTGCCGGCACTGACCAAAAAGCCCAGGCGCGGCTCACCGAGCACGCTGATGCTGGTGGGATCGGTCCAGTCGGGTTGGCAGATGATGCCCACTTTGTAGCCGTGCGCGTCGAGTACGCGGCTGATGATGGCCATACCAAAGCTGGGGTGGTCCACGTAGGCGTCGCCGCAGATGTAGACGAAGTCACACTGGTCCCAACCGCGCGCGTCCATATCGGCGCGGCTGACGGGAAGGAACTTATCGCGGCCCGGGCGCCAGGGACGGGCGGGCGCTGCCGGGGTATGAGCGGCGTGGCCGCCCTGGGCCTTGCCGCCGCGCTTTTGCTGCTGGCCCTGTTTGCCCTGCTGACTGCGCTGGTTATTCTGAGCGTGCTGAGGCTTTTTTGCCACGATCCCTCCCGGTGTTTGTATGCTGCACGTAATTGTAACCAGTCTTTTTGGGACGGGGCTAAAAAGACTGGTGGAGTACACGAGCTGGTGGATCGGCGCGTCAGTGCGGGTGTCGGCGCCGCGCCCGCTGTTTGTTTCCAGACTGTGTATCTGCGCGTTGGAGAACCCGTCTCGCGCGCACGCCATGTTGTCAATGGGTTACAGTATGAACGGCGGCTATGTTTCCGCCAACGCACGAGAGAGTCGTCAACAGGGAGGATGCACGGCGATGCAGCGTGCCAAACAGATATCGGAGTCTATTGAGCTGGGCATCATCTTGGCGCTCGCCGGTGGCTTTATGGACGTTTATTCGTACATTGGGCGCGACCATGTTTTCGCTAATGCGCAGACGGGCAACATCTTGCTGGTGGGCGTGAGCATCTCGGAGGGCAATTGGGCACTTGCGGGGCGCTACTTCTTCCCTGTGGTGTCGTTTGCCGTGGGCATTATGCTTGCCGACCTGGTACACGAACGGTTTGGCAGCGTGATTCACTGGCGCCAAGTGACGGTGTTCTTTGAAGCCGTCATCTTGCTGGGCGTGAGCTTTATCCCGGGCGGCAATTTCAACCTGCTCGCCAACTGCCTCACCTCGTTTGCCTGCGGCATGCAGGTCGAGAGCTTCCGCAAGATCCACGGTCACGGCATCGCTACGACCATGTGCATCGGCAACTTGCGCAACGCGCTACAAAACGTGGACGATTACATCATCACCCACAGGCGCGGCTTTTTGGAAAACGGCCTGCTGTACTTTGGCGTGATCTTTACCTTTGTGTTTGGCGCCGTGTTGGGCAACTGGTGTATTGAGCGCATGGGCCTGCATGCCATCGTCGTGGCGAGTTTGCTGCTGTTTGTCGCGTTTGCCATCATGTTCATCGACCGCGAGCGCGACTTGCGTTTTCGCTGGAAGGTTGCGGCCGAGGCTTGGAAAGAGGGCTGTCGAAAGTAACCGAATGCGGCAAAGGGGCTGTCCCTTTGCCGCAATATTTTTCATCAGCTGTTGAAACGCTTTAACAAATTTGATGTTCTCACGTGTTTTTCGTTTCAAAAGCGTTAGGATGGGACTCATAGCGTGGGGCGTAATGGGTGCCCCGCACACGATGGGAGGCTTTCAATGGCTAATCGTTTCGTTCTCAATACCATCTCTTATCATGGTTCCGGCGCCATCAAGGAGATCCCCGGCGAGCTCCAGCGTCGCGGCTACAAGAAGATCTTCGTCTGCTCCGACCCCGATCTGGTCAAGTTTGGCGTTACCGCTAAGGTGACCGACGAGCTCGATGCCGCCGGCATCGCTTGGAGCCTCTACTCCGAGATCAAGCCCAACCCCACTATCCAGAACGTCAAGGACGGCGTCGAGGCCTTCAAGGCTGCCGAGGCTGACGCTATCGTGACCATCGGTGGCGGCTCCTCCATGGACACCGCCAAGGCCATCGGCATCATCATCAACAACCCCGAGTTCGCCGATGTCCGCAGCCTCGAGGGCGTTGCTCCCACTAAGAACCACGCCGTGTTCACCATCGCCGTGCCGACGACCGCCGGTACCGCTGCCGAGGTGACCATCAACTACGTCATCACCGACCCCGAGAAGGTCCGCAAGTTCGTGTGCGTCGACACCAACGACGCCCCCGAGGTCGCCGTCGTCGACCCCGATATGATGGCTTCCATGCCCGCCGGTCTGACCGCCTCCACCGGCATGGACGCTCTGACCCACGCCATTGAGGGCTACACCACCAAGGGCGCTTGGGAGCTCTCCGACATGTTCCACTTTGAGGCTATTAAGCTGATCAGCGAGAACCTGCGTGACTCCGTCGCCGAGGCCAAGTCCGGTCAGCCCGGCTCCGGCCGTGAGGGCATGGCCCTTGGCCAGTATGTCGCCGGCATGGGCTTCTCCAATGTCGGCCTGGGTATCGACCACGCTATGGCTCACACCCTGTCCGCTCACTACGACACCCCGCACGGCGTCGCTTGCGCCATGCTGCTGCCGATTGCCATGGAGTTCAACAAGCCGGTTTGCGCTGAGCGCCTGGCCAAGGTTGCCGTTGCCATGGGTGTTGACACCACGGGCATGAGCACCGACGAGGCTGCCGACGCCGCTATCGCCGCCGTCAAGCAGCTTTCCGCCGACGTGAACATCCCGCACGTCTGCGAGGCCATGAAGGCTGACGAGATCGAGGTCCTGGCCAAGGACGCCATGGCCGACGCCTGCTTCCCGGGTAACCCGCGCGAGGCAACGCTCGACGACGTCATCGAGCTCTTCAAGAAGATCTGCCCGGCTGCCTAACTTGGTTCGGCGGGCTCCTGCCCGTTAGCCCCACAATCGTCCTCGGACATGTCGGAGGCCCCGCTGCGCACTACGTGCGGCGGGGCCTCCTTCTGTCCTGCGGAAAGATTCTGGGGCTTACGGGCAGGGGCCCGCCGGCTCGTTATCGTGGCGGGCGCTGCTCTGGGAAGCTCGACGGGTTGTCTCGCTAGGTAAATAATTGTGCGTGGTGGTATTGTTGCTGTGGGTTTAATTCGATATGAAAGGGTGACATTGGTGTCCCAGATGGATTCTTCGCTTGGTTTTATCACTGACCAGTTGAAGGTGCTGACTTCTATTGCTTCGCCTACGGGCTATACCCGCGCGGCTACTGATTATCTGATGGAGACCCTGCGCGATATGGGGTTTGGGCCTGAGCGTTCCAATAAGGGTAACGTGCTCGTTGAGCTTGGTGGCGAGGGTGAGCCGCTCGTACTGGCGAGCCATGTCGATACCCTGGGTGCCATGGTACGTTCCATTAAGGACAATGGTCGCCTGCGTCCCACGACGCTTGGTGGGCACCAGTGGTCTACGGCCGATGGCGAGAACTGCACCGTCTACACGCGTGACGGCAATGTGTACACGGGTGTGGTCCTCAATATCGAGCCTTCGGCGCACGTGGCCGACGAGCCGGTCAAGACCATCGAGAAGAACATGGAAATCCTGCTCGATGAGAATGTCGACAGCAAGGACGATGTGCTTGAGCTGGGCATTCAGACCGGCGACATCATCGCTATGGATCCGCGAACCACGGTGACGGAGAGCGGCTACATCAAGAGCCGCTTCCTGGATGACAAGCTGTCGGCGTCGATTCTGCTGGGTCTTGCCCGCGCTGTTGCTGATGGCGAGGTGTCGCTTTCGCGCAAGGTGTCGCTGCTCTTTACCGTGTACGAGGAGGTCGGCCACGGCGGTGCTTTCGTGCCGGCCGACACGCGCGAGATGATCAGCGTTGACATGGGCTGCGTGGGCGACGACCTGGGCTGCACCGAGCGCATGGTGTCGATTTGCGCCAAGGATTCGGGTGGCCCCTACAACTACGATCTGGTGACCACGCTGTCCAATATCGCGCGCGAGCTTGAGCTCGATTATGCCATCGACGTGTACCCGCATTACGGCTCGGACGTCGAGGCCACGCTCTCTGCCGGCTACGACATCCGTCACGGCCTGATCGGCCCCGGCGTGTACGCGAGCCACAACTACGAGCGCAGCCACATCGACGGCGTGCGCAACACCTACGAGCTCGTCCGCGCCTACGTACAGCGCTAGGGGAGCAGCTTGCGACTCGGCTGACCGATCGCTAAGGCCCGATTTCTCGGGCCTTTTTTCGCTTTAGGATGTTTAGTATTATGATGTATGTAATCTATTAACTAAACATATAAATTACTTAACGAGGTGATGCGGTGTATGGATACGTCTGGGTACTTGTCTATGGGTGATGCCGCCCACCTGTTGGGCGTTACGAAAGCCCGCATATCTCAACTTGCCGCATCGGGAACGCTTGTGTGCGATATTGTGGGCGGCCGGAAGATGGTCGAGTACAATTCTGCGATCGCCTATCAAAAGGTCCGCAAACGAGGGCGCCGTCCTGCAGCCGATGTGGGACGCAAGTTTACGCTGATGTCGGCCGACCATGAGGTCGCGTATGTCTCATTTGATCCGACGCGCGAGTTTCCCTTTGAAATCGCCAAGGTCCTCGATACGCAACGAATGCCGTTTGGCACGTGCTCGAGCTCTTCTCCTACAGTGAATAAACGGGAGCTCAACGTGTGGTGGAGCCATCGGTCGGTGCCTGACGTCCGCCCCGGGCTCGTCTCGCGCTATCGTGAACTGGGAATTGCCAGTGGCATCGAGGTTCCGGTTCGGTGCCTGGGTCTCTCGCTTTCGGATTGCTATTGGCTGCGGCCGGCAGAATGCGATGAGCTCGAATGGCAAAATATCAATTACTTTGAGAACGAATTTGAGCGATCGGCGCCCGAAGAGCGTTCTGGTTGGCTGGAAGGCATCGGTCTTAAAAATCCGGATAACACGTCCGAGGGCGAGCTCCCTAAATCGTGGATAATCCGAAACGGCATTCGCGTTTTGGCTAAAGGGTGCGGGATGGACGATCAACGTCCCTTTAACGAGGCGGTTGCAACGGCTCTACATCGTCGCTTGCTGTTGGAGGGCGAGTTTGTTCCTTATACGGTTGAGCGGATGTTCAATGGCCCCGTGTGCCTGTGCGAGGATTTTCTTGACGGCCGCGAGGAATACGTTCCGGCTGTTTACGTTAAGGGCGCACTTGGTAGCCAGCGGGGAAACTCGACATACGATCGATACTGTTGCTACCTCGGCAAGCATGGTGTCGATGAGGTCGCCGTGAGAAGGTCTATGTCGCAGATGATCGTTTGCGATGCCCTTTTGGCCAACAGCGACCGCCATTGGCGAAACTTTGGCATCATCCGCAATGTCGACACCCTGGAGATAAGGCCTGCTCCGCTGTTCGATAGCGGCAACTGCCTGTGGTACAACGTACCAACTGCAGTGCTCGCAGCTGGGGAGTTTGGGTTTTCTGCTAAGCCGTTTGGGCCCGACCCTTCCGTCCAGCTGGCGCTTGCGGACTCACTCGATTGGTTCGATTCATCACGACTCAACGGATTTGTTGATGAGGCGATCGAGATTCTTTCGCAGAGCGAATGGGCGACGGCGGAGGGTCGACTCGAGGCCATTCGTCGCGGCCTCGAGCGTCGCGTAATCGAGGTTGGTGCCGCTGTTGAGGTACTTCGACACGTGCAGCGATAAACCCGCGGCTACTTAAGTGCGCCGGTCACGGTACCGCCGCCCAGGACGATGTCGCCGCGATAGACTACAACGGCCTGGCCGGGGGCGATGGCTCGCTGCGGCTCGTCAAAGGTCAGCAGCATTTGTCCGTCTTCGTCACGCGTAAGGGTCGCTGCCTGGTCTTTCTGACGGTAGCGGTACTTGGCACCCACGCGAATGCCGCCGGCATTGAGCTCCGCCTCCATGCGGTCGACAGGGGCGCTCCAGATCCAGTCGTTGGCCGTGAGCGCTGTGGCCGTCAGGTCCTCGGCCTCGCCCAGATGCACAATGTTGTTGGCGGCATCGACGCCCGTTACGTACACGGGATGCGCCATCGCGACGCCCAGGCCCTTGCGCTGGCCGATGGTATAGCGCAGCGCGCCATTGTGGCGCCCGACCACGCTGCCGTCGCGCCACACAATATCGCCCGGTGCAGCGGCATGTCCGCAGCGGCGCTCGATATAGCCCGCGTAGTCGCCGTCCGCGATAAAGCAGATATCCTCGCTCTCGGCCTTCTTGGCGTTGATGAAGCCCTGCTCGGCGGCAATGCGGCGCACGTCGCGCTCTTTGTCCAGCCCAGCCAGCGGAAAGATCGTGCGTGCCAGGCGCTCTTGTGTGAGCGAATACAAAAAGTAGCTTTGGTCCTTTTTGGGATCTTCGCCACGGTGCAACTGCCAGGTGCCGTCGGATGCCTGACTCGTTTTGGCGTAGTGACCTGTGGCGATGTAGCCGCAGCCCATGTCCAGCGCCGCATCGAGCAACGCGCCAAACTTAATATGGCGGTTGCAGATGATGCATGGGTTGGGCGTCAGCCCCTCCTGGTAGGCAGTCACGAAGCGCTCGATAACGTCGTGGTCGAAGGTTTGCTGCAGGTCGAGCACATGGTGGGGTATCCCCAGGCGCTCGGCGACGGCCTTTGCATCGGCGATGTCGCTGTCGACTTTGCTCATGCCCGTGACGGGATCGGGCGCGGGACAGGTGAGGCGCATGGTGGCACCGACGCATTCGTAGCCCTGGCTTTTGAGCAGGTACGCGGTCACGCTGGAATCGACACCGCCGCTCATGGCGACGAGCACGCGCTTGTTGTGCATGGGGAGGTTCGCCTTGGTGGCATGTGGCCAAAAAAGAAAAGCGGCGCGGGAGGCTGGTTCCGCGCCGCAGACATTGTAGCAAGTTCGGACGTCTCGTGGGACACCCTGATTGGATGGGCTCAGGCTGTCGGGAGAGAGGAGACCGGCTCGTCCCCAGGCTCAACCTATGGACGAGGCCCTAGTCCTGGAACAGTGCCGTGGACAGGTAGCGCTCACCGGTATCGGCGAGCAGCGCCACGATGGTCTTGCCCTCGTTCTCGGGACGCTTGGCCAGCTGCAGTGCGGCCCACACGGCGGCGCCGGACGAAATGCCCACGAGCACGCCCTCCTTGTGGCCCACGGCGCGGCCGGTGGTAAAGGCGTCGTCGTTCTCGACGGGGATGATCTCGTCGTAGATCTGGGTGTCGAGGACGTCGGGCACAAAGCCGGCACCGATACCCTGAATTTTGTGCGGGCCGGCCTGGCCCTTGGAGAGCACCGGGGAGGTGGCGGGCTCGACGGCGACAACCTTAATGTCGGGGTTCTGCTCCTTGAGGAACTCGCCCACGCCGGTCACGGTACCACCGGTGCCAACGCCGGCGACGAAGATGTCGACCTTGCCGTCGGTGTCGTCCCAGATCTCGGGGCCGGTCGTGGCCTTGTGAATGGCGGGGTTGGCGGGGTTTACAAACTGGCCGGCGATGATGCTGTTGGGAGTCTCCTTCTGCAGCTCCTCGGCCTTGGCGATAGCGCCCTTCATGCCCTTGGAACCGTCGGTGAGTACGAGCTGTGCGCCATATGCCTGCATAAGCTTGCGGCGCTCGACGGACATGGTCTCGGGCATGGTGATGATCACCTTGTAGCCGCGGGCGGCCGCCACCGAGGCGATGCCGACGCCGGTGTTGCCGCTCGTGGGCTCGATGATGGTGTAGTCGCCGCCGCGCACAAGCTTGCCGGCCTTCTCGGCCTCGTCGATCATGTTCTTGGCGACGCGGTCTTTGACGGACCCGGCGGGGTTGAAGTATTCCAGCTTGACGAGCACGCGGGCCTTGAGGTCCTCATCGGCCTCAAAGTGAGTGAGCTCCAGAAGCGGAGTGTGGCCGATAAGCTGATCGATGGACGTGTAAACATTGCTCATGGTGAACCTCCAAAGTGTTCAAATGACTGGATACCGTGTGGTTTTACGGTGCGTGTAGCAGCGAAACCCATAAACCTTATGGGTTGTTCTTTTTGCTGTTGGCAAGCATAGTAGACAGTAAAGCCTAGTAACGCAATAGGAAATAGAAGATTATTACGAGTCGATTAACCAGCTTGACGGGAATAGGTATTTTCAAAACCAATTTTTCGGCTAGAATTTCTACGAATTAACAGACCGAAAGGCAGCAATATATATGTTGGTTTCCACAAAGGGCAGATATGCCCTGCGCGTTATGGTCGACCTGGCCGAGCACCAGGCGGCGGGCCGCATTCCCCTCAAAGAGATCGCCGCGCGTCAGGGGATTTCGGAGAAATATCTGGAGAATATTTTGGCCACGCTCGTGCGCGCCAATATGCTCTCGGGCATGCGCGGCAAGGGTGGCGGCTATGTGCTCACGCGCCCGCCCGAGCAGTACACGGTGGGCGAGATCTTGCGCCTGACCGAGGGCAGCCTGGCACCGGTCGCATGCCTGGACGGCGACTGCAAGGGTTGTTCGCGTTCGGATGAGTGCCCCACACTCGACGTGTGGAAGAACCTGGACAAGCTCATCAATGACTACCTCGACGGCGTGACGCTCGATGCACTCGTCGCCCCCAACGAGGGCTACGACTACGTCATCTAGCCCCACCTGCCATTTGGGGACGGGGCAGAAATGGTAGATTTTCTTGCCCTCTGAGGCTTGACAAATGACAAGGCCGCCCATCGTTGCGATGGACGGCCTTTTTTGGCGTGTTGTGGCGGTCCGTATCCGGTCGCTTTAGTTCCTAGCGATGCTGTCGAGAATGCTGCGCATGATGGATACCAGGATGCTGCCCATAAAGGCCGATCCAAAGCCGGCAATGGAGATGCCCGCGCCCAGCAGATTGACCGACAGGTAGCTGGCCAGCTCGAGCATAAAGCTGTTGACTACGAGCTGAAAAATACCAAGCGTGATAATAGTGAGCGGCAGCGAGATGACCGTCAGGAACGGCTTGACGAGCGAGTCGACGATGTTGAGGAACAGTCCCACGAAGGCAAAGCAGACCCAGGCGTCGGCCATGCCGAAGGGCTGAATGCCGGGGACGAGAAACGTTGCGATCGCGATGGCGATTGAGGTCAAAAGCCAGTTGAGTAAAAAGCGCATGGTGGGAATCCTTTCTTGCGCATGGCGTGGTGAGGGGGCGTGAGGGGCACACACCTTTGCAACTCGGATAGATGCGCGGGCACGGCCCTGTTTGGGCGCCCATTGTCTCAAATACTCGTGGAGCTTGCGTGCGCAGTCGGTTTCAAAACGGCGTTCGTCCTAAAAAACGTGCCGCTGGCAGAGAGTCTTGTCGCTTTAGTTTGGTGGTGTGCTAAACTGCTACGGGCAAAAGCCACAGGCGTTGCCCTATTGCATATTACGGGTGAACGATGCCCGATGTCAGTATCAACTTCGATGCCTTTTGGCGGGTTTGGCGGTGATCGATGAATATCGAGAACATGTTTGACAAGCCTGATGTCAAGCAGCTGGTCCACGCATTTAGCCTTTTGGACGACGAGAAAGATATCCAAGCGTTTTTGACCGATATCTGCACGCCGCGTGAGATTTGCGATCTATCGCAGCGTCTGCAGGTCGCGCGTTACCTGGACGAGGGCGAGCCCTATGTCGAGGTTCAGGCGCGTACCGGCGCTTCGTCCACCACGGTGAGCCGTGTATCCAAGGCGCTCAACGGCGAGTACGGTGGCTACCGCAAGATTCTCATTAAGCTGGAGGATGGCGAGTAGGCCGCGCAAAAAACGAATTGTACAAAACCGCTCCTCCGGGGGCGGTTTTTTGATCCCTTGGGGACGGAGGAAAACGGATCACCTGGTTAGACTGACCCCCTCGATGATCCGTTTTCCTCCGTCCCCAAGGGATCAAATCTGTTGGCGTGGGGCAAATCTGTCCGCTTGGGCGGGTAGGATGGATACATTGATTATTGCGAACAGTTTGAGCGGAGGACCATGCCTGTTCGAATCTATACCACCAATGCCGGCACGGATTTGAGCGATGCCGAGTCGGCGCTGCTTGCCGACCTTATTGCTCGCCACGGGCGTGCCGTGCTGCTGGCGCCAACGTTTGCCGAGCTCGACCTGTGCCGTCATGATGCGGCGGAAGCCGGGATTTCGCTGGGTATCGACTACAAAACGCCTACATCGTGGCTTCGCTCGCTTTGGGAGCTTTTGGGCGACGGGCGCGGTTTCGTCGACAACCTGCAGCGCCAGATGCTGTTCTCGGACATGGTCACGCGTCTCGACGATGCCGATTTGCAGCCGCTTTCGCGCAGCCAGGGCACGGTGCGCATGCTCGCGCGCATGGCCCGCGACGTGTTGCCGGGCGTTGCGGGGACGACGACCGAGCGATGCGGTGGCGACAACTGCCAACCTGAGCCAAAAAGCGATGCCGAGGCTCGCGTGTTCGAGCTTTTGCGTGCCTACGCGGGCGGTTTGGACCGCCGAGATATGGTCGAGCCCTGTGAGGCGGCCGACATTATGGCCGGTGCCCTGGCCGATAGCCTGCCGGCGTGCACCCGCGCCGTATGCGTGCGCGGTATCACGTCGTTTACGCACGGTCTGCTCGAGCTGCTGTCTGCCGTGGCGAACAATGGGGGAGAGGTCGTCGTGCTGCTTGCCCGCGAGCAGGCGGCGATGCGCGAGGAGCTCGCCGCGGCATTTGATGCCCGCGACGTGTTGTTTGAGGCCGCGCCGCTGGGGGAGGACGCCGTCGCGTCTGATGCCGCTTGCGGGACCGCCGCTCAGCCTGCCTTTATTGAGGTCGCTGGCCCCCATGCCCGTGCTCATGTCTATGCGGACGCCATCGATAAGTTGGTGAAAGCACACAAGGAGTCCAAGGACGATAAAGCTACTGCAACGCCCGCCGACCCCGTGCGCGTGCTCGTTGTTTCTGCCCGGGCACCCCAGCTGTTCGGTGAGCTCGCCTCTCGTCTGGCGGCTCGTCATATCGCCGCCGAGACAGTTGAGTTCACGGCGTTTTCCCAATCCATTGCGGGCAGGCAGTTTGCGGCGCTTGCCGGCCTGATCGAGCGCATGAAGGCCGCCGATGAGGGTGCGGCGTCAAAGACCGAGTGGTGGCCCGCGCCGGAGCTTACCGACTGGATCTACAGTCCGCTTTCGGGCGCTGATGCCGTCAATGCCCGTACCTTCGATAAGAATATGCGTCTCTCGCGCAGCAAGACTACTGCGGGCGTTAAGAGCCTGCTGCAGAGCGTTCAGGGCCAGGTGAGGGGCGCGCGCAAGGCGGCGAGCGACGAAAACTGGTTTAAGAACGTACCGTGTGTGGTCTCGGACGTGTTCCAGGCGCTGTGGCGTGACAAGCCCGTGACGGCGCTCAAGGCCATGCTTGCCGTTGCCGAGGCGTTGCCCGATCGCTTGCTGGGCAGCTTGGATGGCCAAGCCCGTCGCCAGGCGGAGGTGGCCCTGCTGCGCCATGTCATCGACATCCTTATGAATGGCGCCCGCGCGCTCGACGTGTCGCAGGCCGCGACCGTGCCCGTGCTCGATGGCATTCGCACCAAGGTGGACAAGCGTAGCACCGCCTACGATTACGAGACCCACGAGGTTGACCGTGCGCCACGTGCCCAGGCTTGCTTTGCTTCGCTTGCCGATGCGGCGGCTCTGCGCCCCGGCAGCTACGATGCCGTGCTGTTTGCCGATGTCGATCTGGACAGCTATCCGCTCTCACACGAGGAGGGGCCGCTGGCCACGCTGACGGCGAGCCTTGGTCGCGAGGGTGTGACGCTTGAGCCCGCGGCCCTGCTGCGCGTGCGCTTTGGCCCTGTCTCTTATACACATCTCCGAGCCCACGAGACCGATCAG
>UQVD01000014.1 GCA_900544385.1 uncultured Collinsella sp. | reverse complement strand
CACTGCATATCGTCGGCAGCGTCAGATGTGTATAAGAGACAGCCACCTCGCGAATCTTAAGATCGCACGCGTCGCGCTCATACTTGACGATGTTTTTCTGCGAGCCGTCAGGCAGCGTGATCATGCAATGGTACGAGTCCTCAACGTGCAGATCGCGACCGAGCGAAATCATAGGGATCACGTCAAAATTACGCAGGTGATCAATCAGGCGATGCAATTCGTCGGCAGGCATAGCCTGATCGAACAGCACTTCGTCGGTCTGGGCATCGACGACGTGAGCGCCGTTAAAGGCCACCAGCAAACCATCATGACTCTGAAGGTCGAGCTCCTGCGCCAAGGCGTGCAGCCCCCATGCGGGACGGCCCGAAGCCAAAATGAGCTTAATGCCCGACTCCTGCGCCGCGAGCAGCTTCTCGCGCGTACACGGGCTAATCACTTTCTGGTCGTTGGTGAGCGTACCGTCGATATCCATTGCGATGGCTTTAATTGCCATATGTGCCTCCTTGCATCGTTTTTATCGCGCACTATCTTATCCGAGCCGGGGCACGTTCGCACAGCGCGCGTATGACGGTTGCAAAACCACCCCATTTGAAACAAAGGCAAAAAAGTACTTGCAAAGACGCATTCCGACATATAAGTTGATAAAAGACCGCCGTTGCGGTTTTAAGTAGATCGAGCATATGAAGTTTGAGTTTTAGCGTGTAAGAGAAGGAAGATCGGCAAAGTACAACCCCAAACGCAATGACAACTTAATGAGGTAACTGCCACATGTGAGGCACCCAGGGCATTGCTGTCTCGATTTTGAGCACGATGCCTTCCGCCTTGCATGGGCCGTTCCATCCCGCCCCTGCAGCAACTGCCTCACGGGCTCATTGAAAACCGCATAGCACCCCAACGTCAGCACATCACCCACGGCAAGCACATCACTCACGACAACCAACACATCAACAAACAGCACGAACATCAACCGATTGGAGAAGCTATGACAAACCACCACGCTGAAGACGGCGATAAGAAAAGCATTCTGGATGCCCGCATTGAGCGAGCATATGCAAACGAATATGACGCCGCCTTTGCCGCCGCGACCATCAAAAACTACGCGTCGCTACCGCTCGCGACGATCTTGGCCGACCACCCTCAACTGCTGAAGCGCTGCACAAAGATCATGGGCGACCCCGACATTCGCAAGCTGACAGACCCCTATGCCCCAAAACGCGACAACGATTCGTACGTTCTTACCGTAGGCTGCCTAGCCCATATGCTTACGGCGCTCGACACGAAACTCAAGTTCGAATGGGAACCCGACGAGCGTCATGAACTCGAAAGCAAGCGGAACACCCTGCGCACCGCACTGTTCCTTCCGTTGGACGGCCTCAAGCGCTGCAACGTCGAGCTCAATACACAGGCGCGGCAAAAGCCCGGGACCACGGGGCAGAAAACTCCAAGACCCCATGCGGCCATCGTCGACCGCAACCGATATAACCGCATGACCGCGCACTTTTCCGCCGAGGGAGCAGCCATAAGGACGCTGATCGACCTACTGTGCCTCCTGAGCATCAACGAGCTATTTGAGGGCTATCTCGCCCTTGTTCCCGCGACGGCACCCAAGTCGGTAGCAAAGATCATCGAGACCTGCAGACGCCAGTTTGAGCGCCATCGCAATGGCAGTGAGATGAGCGCCAGCATCGCGCAGTACTACGCGGCTCATTACAAAAATGACGGATGTGCCCCTGTCGAGCATCAGCTGCGGCTCGCCTACACCACGCCCGTCGCAACGCTCCATCGCTTTGGAGCCCTTGGCGCTTGCGAGCCGCACGAACAGGCAGCCTGCCCCACAACCGAGCTCGATCTCAGGCTCGGACGAACCCTGTAGCCCGCCAGCCCCTCCGCGGGCAACAATCCTATTCCACAACACAACCAACAGAAAGGAGTCCTCATGGACACCAATCACTCCCCCATCATCAGCCCCCTCACCATGCGTGAATCCGCCCGAGGTATCACGCTCACCAGCATTTACGATGAGATGCTCGCCCGTCGCGAGCTCTCCGTCATGGGAAACATCGAAACCCCGATGGCCCACGACCTATGCCAGCAGATCCGCCTGCTCGATGCCACCGACCCCAGCCGCCCCATCACCATATTTGTCGCCAGCGCCGGCGGAAGCGTGCGATCGGGTCTTGCGATCTATGACGCCATGCGCCTCGCATCGTGCCCCATCCGCACCGTCTGCCTGGAATTCGCCGCGTCCATGGGCGCTGTGATCTTTATGGGCGGCGACGATCGCCGTATGGCGCCCCATGCAGAGCTCATGATTCACGACCCGCTGATCCCCCAGGGGGCAGGCGGCTCGGCACTTGCGCTGCAGGAAACCAGCCGGCGTCTCATGCAGACCCGCAAGACCCTCACGCAAATCCTCTCGGACCGCAGCGGCCTCACGCCCAAGCGCATCCAGTCCCTCACTGCAAAAGACACCTACCTTTCGGCCGAGCGCGCCGTCGAGCTCGGCTTTGCCCACGAAATCCTCTCGACCACCAAGGAGGTCGCCCATGTCTAACCTCGCCAGCCGCCTCGCCGCATCTGAGTCCGCATCGTCCACCATCCTCGCCAAGGATCGAACGCTTTCCTGCGACACCCGCCAAACGGGACTCAACAACAATGCACTTGTGATCGGCCCCTCGGGAGCCGGCAAGACCCGAAACGTCCTCAAGCCCAACCTGCTGCAAATGAACGCAAGCTACATCGTGCTCGACACCAAAGGCACGCTCTGTCGCGAAGTGGGACCCGTGCTGGCAGCCCACGGTTACCGCGTGCAATGTCTCAACTTCGCCGACCTCAACACCGTCCCGGCCCTTGCGCCCGGCATCGAGCGCTGCGGCTACAACCCCCTGAGGCACATTCGCCGCAAGGCGGACGGCAGGCCCAACCAGCAGGACATCCTCTCGGTGGCAAAGGCCATCTGCCCCATCGAGGACAACAACCAGCCTTTTTGGGATCATGCGGCGGCAAACCTGCTGTCGTGTCTTATCGCCTACGTCACCGAACAGCTACCCGCCGACGAGCAGACGATCAGCTCGGTCATCAAGCTGATCGAGCACCTGCAGGACGGTGCCACGGGTCGATTGTTTGACGACCTGATCACGATCGACCCCCAAAGCTATGCCCTCTCGCTATGGCGGCGCTACGCCATTACGCAAAATGCCGAGCGCATGCACGCGAGCATCGTCGGCATCCTTGCCGAAAAGGTCATGTGTCTGGGATTCGACGGTGCGGCACAGCTCTATCGTGAGTGCCATCAGGTGGACTTCGCTTCCATGGGACACACCCCCTGCGCCCTATTTGCAACCGTGAGCGATATTGACCGCAATCTCGATCCGCTGACCGGCCTCTTTATTTCGCAGGCGTTTATGGGCCTCATTCGTGAGGCCGATAGGCAGCCCGACGGCAGCCTGCCCGTGCCCGTGCGCTTTATGCTCGATGACTTCGCAAATCTGCAGATCCCCCAGATCGACAACGTGCTCTCGATTATCCGAAGCCGCAACATCTGGGCAACGCTGCTGCTGCAGTCGACCAACCAGCTCGATGCGCTCTATGGCGAGGCACGCGCACGCTCCATCATGGGCAACTGCGACACGCATCTGGTGCTGGCGTTCCAGGATCCCGAGAGTGCCCGGGTATTTTCCGACCGCGCCGACGCGCTGCTCAGCACGCTCATGGCGACGCCGATCGATCGCTCGTGGCTCTTTGTACGCGGTCGCACTCCCGAACAGGTCGAGCGCTTTAGGCTCGAAGACCATCCGCTCTATGGGGAGCTGCCCGAGGCGCAGCGAGGCCATGCGGAGGCCAAGATCTAGGCGCAGGGTTCTCGCAGCGCGCGGCGCCCCGGCGATGTTCCACAAAGGCCGTGCGCCCCGGGACCACGGCAAAGCAAAGGGGCCCGCATCCGATAGGATACGGGCCCCTGACTATAAGGCGCGATGCGTTAACAGCAGCGGCTACTTACGGTGAGCGCGATAGAACTCGATAAGCGCCTGGGTCGAAGCGTCCTGCTCGGCCTTGGCGGCGTCGTCGTGGAAGGCCGGGGTAATCTGCTTGGCAAGCTGCTTGCCCAGCTCAACGCCCCACTGGTCGTAGGAGTCGATGCCCCAGACCGTGCCCTCGACAAACGTGATGTGCTCGTACAGTGCGATGAGCTCGCCGAGTGCGAACGGGGTCAGCGTGTCGCCAAAGATCGAGGTCGTCGGACGGTTACCCTCAAAGCAGCGGGCCGGGACGATCTGCTCGGGCGTGCCCTCGGCACGAACCTCATCGGCCGTCTTACCAAAGGCGAGCGCCTTGGTCTGGGCCAGGAAGTTGCCCAGGAACAGCTCGTGGACATCCTGGCCGCTGTCGGTCGCAGGGTTGGCAGTGTTGGCGAAAGCGATAAAGTCGGCCGGGACCACCACAGTGCCCTGGTGCAGCAGCTGATAGAAGGCATGCTGGCCGTTGGTGCCGGGCTCGCCCCAGAAGATCTCACCGGTATCGGAGGTCACAGCGCTGCCGTCCCAGCGGACGTGCTTGCCGTTGGACTCCATGGTGAGCTGCTGCAGGTAGGCCGGGAAGCGGTGCAGATACTGGCAGTACGGAAGCACGGCGTGGCTCTTGGAACCGAAGAAGTTGACGTACCAGACATTGAGCAGGCCCATCAGCGCGACGGCGTTGTTCTCGAGCGGCGTGTTGCAGAAGTACTCGTCGATGGCGTGGAAGCCTTCGAGGAACTGCTGGAAGCGCTCGGGGCCGAGCACGACGATCAGCGACAGGCCCACGGCGGAGTCAACGGAATAGCGGCCGCCAACCCAGTTCCAGAAACCGAAGGCGTTGGCGGGGTCGATACCGAAGGCCTCGACCTTCTCGAGTGCGGTGGAAACGGCGACGAAGTGCTTTGCCACGGCCTCGGCGTTCTGCTCATCGGAGCCGTCGATGGCGCCCTGAGCCTTGAGCTGCTCGAGCATCCAGGTCTTGACCTCGCGGGCGTTGGTGAGGGTCTCGAGCGTGGTGAAGGTCTTGGAGACGATGATTACGAGCGTGGTCTCGGGATCCAGGCCCTTGAGCTTCTCGGCCTGGTCGTTGGGGTCGATGTTGGAGATGTAGCGGCAGTCGATACCGGCGTCGGCATAGGGACGCAGAGCCTCGTAGGCCATGACCGGGCCCAGGTCGGAGCCGCCGATGCCGATGGACACCAGATGCTCGATCTTCTTGCCGGTAACGCCCTTCCACTCACCGGAGCGCACGCGCTCGGCGAAGGCATACATGCGGTCGAGGACCTCGTGCACGTCGGCGACGACGTCCTGGCCGTCGACGATGAGCTGGCCCTTCTCGCTTGCCGGGCGGCGCAGCGCGGTGTGCAGGACAGCGCGGTCCTCGGTAGTGTTGATGTGCTCGCCAGAGAACATGGCGTCGCGGCGCTCCTCGAGCTTCACCTCGCGGGCAAGATCGCACAGCAGCTTGACGGTCTCATCGGTCACCAGGTTCTTCGACAGATCGAAGTGCAGGTCACCGGCGTCAAAGCTCAGCTTGTTCACGCGGTCGGCGTCAGCAGCGAACCAGGCCTTGAGGTCGATACCTTCGGCCTCGAGCTTCTCCTGATGAGCCTCGAGCGCCTTCCAAGCGGCAGTCGACGTAGCATCGATAGGTGCGGCAACAGTTGCCATAGAGTCCTCCTCAGCATACGGGCGCACGCCTCCATGCGCCCGGACATTCAGATGCCACTATTCTAGCGCAGGTCAAGACTACAATCAGCGAGCGTTGCCAATCGGCCCCCAAACGGCAACCGATTAAAAAGGGACAGGCTTATTTTGGCAGGTCAAACGCTTTACCAACCAAAAATAACCCGTCCTTTTATGGCAAATATTAGGCCGCGGCGCAGATGCTACCGAGCAACTCACGCAGAGGAGACCCGATGCCCTCCAGCAGTTCGGGCGCGATAATGGCAAAAACGGGAACCTCACCGGTGCCCACGACAGCAGGCACCTTGCCCTCCGAGACAATGCATCCATAAGGCACAAAGCCGTCTTCGCCGGCATCGAGCGCCGCCATGCGACGGGCGAGCTCGCGTGCAAAGCCAGCAGTATCGGCATCGCCAATCGCCAGGACAAAGTCCACGCCTTCGTCGGTCGCCAGGGCCACGGCTTCGTCGATCAGTTCGTCTCCCCCGTCGCCCTCAACCGAGCCGCAGCGAAACAGCACGCGCTCGAGCAGAGCTCGATCAAGCGAGCCGAGTGCCGCCGAGACAAGCTCATCACGCGTATGCTTGTCACCGCCCAACACGACCAGCGCCTTGGTGCCACCGTAGTGAGCGACCAATCGTCCGCACCAGCGAGCCACGTCTCCATCCGCAACAAGGCGCGTCGGCATACCAAACCCATAATTGACCATCTTTCCAACAACCCTTCCGTGCGCATAGGCGGTATCAATCGTTAGACTCATGCTACGAAGCGAGGTTTTCCGAGCTGTTTCGCGCTCTTTAGAGCTGCGTTAAAACCCAATCCAGCCGCACGACCATACCTACCAAAACAAACCAGTCCCTTTTTGACAGATTTTGACGGTGTCCGGACGAACGGGTATTATCGAACAGGCATTCGATAAGAACATGTGTTTGATGGGAGGACGCGTGGGGCACGAGCGTCACACCTATATCTGCATCGACCTCAAGACGTTTTACGCTAGCGTCGAGTGCGTCGACCGTGGGCTCGATCCGCTCACCACCAACCTAGTCGTTGCCGACGAATCGCGCGGACGCACGACCATCTGCCTCGCCATCACGCAGGCCATGAAGGACTTAGGAATTCACAACCGCTGCCGTCTGTTCGAGATTCCCGACGGCATCGACTACATCAAAGCCGTACCGCGCATGCAGCACTACATGGAAGTGTCGGCGCAAATCTACGGCATCTATCTGGAATACGTGAGCCCGCAAGACATTCACGTCTATTCAATCGACGAATGCTTTATCGACGTGACGCCCTATCTAGACCTCTACCATACCAATGCCAAAGGCTTTGCCTGCATGTTGCGCGATGAGGTCCTCGCGCGCACCGGCATCACGGCAACGGTCGGCATCGGCCCCAACCTATTCCAGGCCAAGGTAGCGCTCGATATCACCGCCAAGCACGTACCCAGCCGCATCGGCATACTCGACGACGAGACCTTTCGCAAAGAGATCTGGCCCCATCGTCCCATCACCGATATCTGGGGCATCGGCCCCGGCGTGGCAGCACGACTCGAAAAGTATGGCGTCTACGACCTGATGGGCGTCGCCGCGCTCGACGAGAACCTGCTCTACGACGAGCTCGGCGTTAATGCCGAATATCTCATCGACCACGCCTTCGGGCGCGAGCCGACAACCATCGCCGATATCCAAGCCTATCGCCCGCAAGCAACTTCGACCACCACAGGACAGGTGCTCTCGAAAGGTTATGCCTACGAGCAGGCCTACACCGTCTTGCGCGAGATGGTCGACAACGCCGTGTTGGACTTAGTCGATAAGCACGTGGTGTGCGACAGCATCTCGCTCTTTGTAGGCTACGCGAGCGAGCGCGCCGACATACGCCGTCTCGACGCCAGCGGC
The DNA here is from genome assembly GCA_900544385.1 of uncultured Collinsella sp. Classification (GTDB taxonomy): domain Bacteria; phylum Actinomycetota; class Coriobacteriia; order Coriobacteriales; family Coriobacteriaceae; genus Collinsella. The sequence goes on along the minus strand of UQVD01000014.1, from coordinate 20,464 downwards.
ACAGCGCAATATGTAGACGGATGCGGGCATTTGCGTTCGAGCACGTCGAGCATCGAACCCGCCGCAACCGCCGGCCCCGAGCTCGCACCCCGTGCGCCCAAGCCCGTCCAGCGAGATGACGAACGGCGCCGCCTGGTGCGCGAGGCGCAGGCAATCGATGGCATCTTTGTGGGAGAGCATGGCGGCAAACCGCGCGGTGGCTATGCCGCACTCTTTACGCACTCCAACGCTTCGCGAAAGCTGCCCGAGCGCACCAATTCGTTTAAGAAGATCATGGGCTATTTCGATGAGCTTTGGGCGCAGACTGTCGATCCCAAACGACCGGTCAAGCGCATCAACCTGGGATTTGGCAATCTGGTGCCCGAAGAATTTGCCACCATCGATCTGTTCAGCGATATCGAGGCGGATGAGCGCGAGCGCGACTTGGCGCGCGCCGTGTTGGCCGTAAAAGGCAAATACGGCAAGAACGCCCTGGTCAAAGGATTGAGTTTTACCGCCGGAGCCACCGCACGCGAACGCAACGACCAAGTTGGAGGACACCGTGCCTAAACCCAAACAACAGCCCGTGCGCCCGCCGACCGCCTTCGAGCGCCTGGCGGACCCCGAGGGCAGACGCCGCGCCGCCGACCCCAAGCTCACTGCCAACGGTGCCGTGCGCGCCAACCGCGCCGCACAGTTTATGCCCTTTGCCGCCCTCACGGGATACTACGAACTCGTGCGCAAGCAGGAAATCACCGTCGAGCCAAAACGTGAGCTCATGGAAGAAAAAGCCCTCGTGCTTTCTAAAAAGCTCGAGGGTCTCAAACGTGGCGACCTGGTCCGCGTCACCTATTACGATACATACGGCTATCGCAGCCGCACCGGCATCCTCGACGAGGCGCTCCCCGCTTTCAAGCTCCTCAAGCTCAAAGACATCGCCATCGACTTCGACGATATCCAAGACATCGAACTGCGCGGACGAGCCTAGACAAGGAAATGCATCCAGGGCGGCGCTTACAGCGTCATGACGTAGTAGCCCGCGTCTTTCACGGCCGTCTCGAGAACACCACGATCAACCGGCTGTTTAGAGCGCACGCGTGCCGTGTGGTCCGCATACGTCACCGTTGCCCACACGCCGTCCAGCGCATTGAGGGCATTGGCCACGTTCTGAGCGCAGCCGTCACAGCTCATGCCGCCGATGAGCAGCTCATCGCTATAGGGATAGTGCGATGCATCGGTATCCACCACAACAACCTTTTTGGCCTTCTTGCCGCTCGCACCATCGCTGCAGCAACTCTTCCCGTGTGTCGAAGCGGCAATGCGACGCAGTCCAAAAAACATGCCGACGGCAATGACGGCCAGCACGATGAGATTCGCGGGGTTGAGCAAGTCACTCATGCGTTCCCCTTTCAAGTAGCACTATCTAGATACCCCCATGGGGTGTCCCCATCTTAACCCAAAATCATGTCCGTTCGGTCAATTAGTTTCCCGCTTCAAACTTTTTTGTTGACCATGGCTTACTTTCGTGTATAAGTTTTCCTAGGCTAACAACTGATGACCAGAAAGGAGCAACGTGACTCGAACCATTGACATCCCAACATACCAAACGGCTGTCGTGCGCAACTGCTCCCCTACGCTCGCAGGCATCAAGCCGGCTTCGCTCTTTACCTATCCCGGCGTTTACGCCAACCAAAACGGAAAACTCGGCGTCGCTCAAATCGAAGAGCGACGCTCTCGCCTGCTCGTCGTCATAGCCCAATGCAACCGCGAGCTCCAGCCACTCGGGATCCATATGAGCGTTTTGGTCTGGCGCCCCTGCGGAGCGCTCATCTATGTGTACCGCCCTGCGGACCTCATGCGATACCTCTCCGACCCCCGTGCCACGACGGCGCTTGTCGCCGAAGGTTACGATGTCCACAACCTGCCCGCATCCCTGGTGCATCTCGCCGCGCGCATCACGCTGGCAAGCAGCAATGCCGCAGAAAGCGCCTATGACGGCAGTGTCTGCGCACTCGCGCGAAATAGGCACTGCGATACGGGGTGCATGTGCGAGTTCCCCCACGAAATTGGCTATTATTTGGGCTATCCCTACGAAGATGTCCATCAGTTTATCGTCCAGCGCGGCGAGAACTACAAGGTCTTTGGAGCTTGGAAGGTCTACACGAATGTCGAGCAAGCGCTTGCGATGTTTGACGCCTACCGCGCTTGCACTCAATACCTCACCTTTGTCTATCAGCAGGGCTGCAGCTTGGCGCAACTTGCCCAGGCAACCCGATAGAACATAGAAGCCGCGACAACCTGCCGCACAACTGAAAGGACTCAACATGAGCAAGATCGCCGTCGTCTACTGGAGCGGCACGGGCAACACCGAGGCCATGGCAAACTTCGTTGCCGAAGGTGCAACCGATGCCGGCGCCGAGGCAGAGGTCATCTCCTGCGCCGACTTCTCTGCCGACAAGGCCACCGAATATGATGCCTTCGCCTTCGGCTGCCCCGCCATGGGCTCCGAGGAACTCGAGTACGATGAGTTCCAGCCGATGTGGGACGAGGTCAAGGAGACTCTCGGCGACAAGAGGGTCGTCCTCTTTGGCTCCTATTCGTGGGCCGAGGGCGAGTGGATGGACAACTGGAAGGCCGACGCCGACGAGGCCGGCGTCAACGTCGTGGACTCCACCATCTGCTACGACGCGCCCGACGACGAGGGCGAGACCGCTTGCAAGGCCCTCGGAGCCGAGCTCGCGTAACGAACCCAGGGCCTCCAAGAGAGCCTGCATCAAAGCGCATCCCCATCCCTACAAAAGAGCGGGGCTGGATTCAAGTCCAGCCCCGCTCTTTTGTAACGGCAGTTACATCAACCGGCTACGAGATATTGCCCAAGAACGCCTTGGTGCGCTCGCTCTTAGGATGGTCGAAGACCTCGCTCGGCGTACCCTCTTCCACAATGACGCCTCCGTCCATAAAGACGACGCGGTCGGCGACATCGCGGGCAAAGCCCATCTCGTGCGTCACGACGATCATGGTCATACCGTCGTGCGCCAGGTCGCGCATGACGCCCAGGACGTCGCGCACGAGCTCAGGGTCGAGCGCCGAGGTGGCCTCGTCAAAGAGCATGACGTGCGGGTTCATCGACAGGGCGCGGGCGATGGCAACGCGCTGCTGCTGGCCGCCCGAAAGCTGACTCGGCATAAAATCGATGCGCTCGGCAAGACCGACCTTGGTCAGCTCCTCGACGGCGATCTTCTCGGCCTCTTCCTTGCTGCGCTTGAGCACCTTCTGCTGCGCGAGCATGACGTTCTTTTTGACTGAGAGGTGCGGGAACAAATTGAACTGCTGGAACACCATACCCAGATGCGTGCGCACCTTGTTAAGGTCGACGCCCTTGGCGCACACGTCCACACCCTCGACGATAATCGAGCCGCTCGTGGGATGCTCCAGACGATTGATGCAGCGAAGCATTGTCGACTTGCCCGAGCCCGAGGGGCCCAAGACCACAACGACCTCACCCTTGTGCACATCCAGATCGATATCGCGCAGGACCACGTTGTCGCCAAAGGCCTTCTGGAGGTTCTTGATACTGACGACGACCTCGTTCGAGTTATTGGTTTCGCTCATGATAGGACCTCCTTACAGACCGGCGATGTGATCGGCAGGCGTCGCGACAACCTGTCCGGCGCTCTTGGCGGGACGCTTCTTCTTGGTCTCGGTCGTGCCCAAAAGCCTCGCCTCAAGACCGCTCACCAAGCGAGCGAGCGGCAGGGTGATGACCAGATAGAACAGGGCGGCAACCACGTACGGTGTAATGGAGCCCGTCGTGGCCACGATGGTACGGGCGTTCATGACGATCTCGACCACACCCACGGCGGCAAGCAGCGACGTATCCTTGTAAAGCAAGATAAACTCGCTGGTCAGCGTAGGCAAAACATTGCGGAACGTCTGCGGAATCATAACGTAGAGCAGCGTCTGGAAGGCATTCATGCCCAGAGAGCGAGCAGCCTCGTTTTGGCCCTTGGGGATTGATTGAATACCGGCACGGAAGATCTCGCACAGATAGGCAGACGAATTCATGGCCATGACGATGACGCCGAGCACGTAGTCATCAACCTTGACGCCGGCCAACGGCAGACCGAAGAACGCGATATAGATCTGCAGGAACGCCGGCGTACCGCGAATGATATTCACGTAGATACCGGCAAGGCAGCGCAGGATGCGCGACTTGGAAATGCGCATGAGCGATAGGGCGAAACCGAAGGGAATTGCCAGCGGAAACGCCACAAGCACGATCGAGAGCGACATGAGGAAGCCCTTGAAGACGATCGGCAGGCTCTGGACCAAAATGACCGGGTTCAAGAACAGGCGCAGGAACATATTGGAGTTCCAAGCCTCGACCCACGGCTGCTCCTTAAGATCGGCCAAGAAGTTATCGAAGGCCGTCACACCCTTGATCTCCACCGACGGAATCTTGGAGATCTTCTTGGTCGAGCCATCGGCCAAAGTGTAGGTGCCGCTAAAGGCCTCATCGCCGCCCTCGACGGGGAAGGTCACGCCGTAAACCTCGACACGGAAAAAGCCGCCGGCAGGCGCCGTCTCGCCAAAATCAATCTTGAGCGTCTGGCCGTCAGCCTTGCACGTGGGCTTCATGGGCGTACGATCCATGAGGTCCTCGCCCGAGAGCATCGTCAATCGCGTGTCATCGGTACCAAACGTCGTGCCGTCGACAAACGTCAGCGAAAGACCGCTCAGCTCCTCATCGGCATCGGCCTGGACCTCCCAGGTAATGCGCGTCTCGGTACCGCCGACCACAGCGCTGCCCGAACCGGTGTTGGGTCGGGCGGTAATCTTTGCGGTCTCAAGCGCCTGGGCGGTCGTGGGCGCATATGCCCCCACACACACCAGCGCGAGCGCCACGGCCATGACGCAGACTAGCTTTTGGAGCAAGGCGGGCAGTGAAAAACGCTGCTCCACGGCCCCTTTGTTCAGTCGAGACAAGGTGGCTCCTATCGTAGAAGTTGCCGGCAAAAACGAGACGGAAATGCTCTCCGTCAAGAGAAGCGCAAAGGCCCTCTCCGCCAAAGCGGAAAGGGCCCGCGAGCAATCAAGTAGCTATTTTACTTGATGTTGTACTTAGCCATGAGGGCGTCAACGGTACCGTCATCGGTCAGGTCCTTGATGGCCTGGTTGATGTCGTCCTTGAGCTTGGTGTTGCCCTGGTTGATGGCGATGGCGTACTCCTCGCCGGTGCTGATCTGCTTGATGGTCTGGCAGGTGTTGAACTGCTCGGCGGTCAGCTGGCTGGCAACGGAGCGGTTGGTGACTACGGCGTCGCCCTTATCGGACTGCAGGGCGCTGAAGCACTCGGTGGCGTCCTTGTAGGGGACAATCTTGGCCTTGGGGAAGTTCTCCTGGGCAAAGGACTCGGCGGTCGAGCCAGACTGGACGATGATGGTAGCATCGGCGTTGTTGAGCTTCTCGCTGTAGTTGTCGGCCGTGATGTCAGTGTTATCGACCTTGGTCACGATAGCCTGATCGTCCATGTAGTAGGAATCGGAGAAAGTGACTTCCTTCTCACGCTCGGGCGTGTCGGTGATAGCCGCGATGGAAACGTCATATTTGGCGCCCGAAGCGACGCCCGGAACCAGCGTGTCAAAGTCATTGTTGACATACTCGACATCCAGGCCCAGCTTGTCGCCGATAGCCTTGATGAGCTCAAGGTCAAAGCCCTGATAATCGCCGTTGTCATCCTTGTACTCAAACGGAGCGTACTCGGCAGAGGTGCCGACGGTCAGCGTACCGTCCTTGACGAGCGCGTACTCCTTGGAGCCGTCGACCTTCTCGACCTTAGCGTCGTCAGAGCTGCTGGAACCGGCATTAGAACCAGAGGTGGCGTTGGACGAGCCGCAGCCCGTCAGAGCGAGGGCGAGCGCCATAGCACCCGTGGCGGCAAATGCGCCAAGCTTCTTCAGCTTCATAATCAGTCTCCTTCCAATGACCCCACGTGATTCAGAGGTCTGCAAAAACTGAGGGTTATTATGCACCCGCTTGGAAGAATCTGCAATTAGAAAACTGATTGAAACAAACCCATAACGTGAATGGAGCGTCCCACTTTATGGCAGCCATTACTGCTGCAATGACCTTAACAGTTTGATTTCAGCCGCATAACCTGCAAGTTCGTTCGGTGTCTCCAAAATGAATGGCAATGCGCGCAAGCGGCCATTCGATACAATATTCTGCATAACCTGCATACCGCCACCAAATTCCTCGCTGCCAAGGTATCCCTTGCCGATGCACTCGTGACGATCTTTATGGGCGCCGCAGGGGTTCTTCGAATCGTTGATGTGTACGGCATGCAAGCGATCGATACCCACCACGCGGTCGAACTCGTCGAGCACGCCGTCCAGATCATGGATGATGTCGTAGCCGGCATCGCTCACATGGCAGGTGTCCAAACAAACGCCCAGCTTATCGGACAGCTCTGGGCACTTGGCGGCAACGCCCTCGATAATGCACGCCAGTTCTTCAAAGCTACGGCCCACCTCGGTGCCCTTGCCGGCCATGGTCTCGAGCAATACCGTCGTCTGCTGTCCCTCGAACATCACCTGGCACAGCGCATCAACAATCATCTGAATGCCGACGTCTGCCCCCTGTCCTACATGCGCACCGGGATGAAAATTGTAGTAGTTGCCGGGCAGTGCTTCCATGCGCTGCAGATCCTCGGCCATGGCCTCCAGGGCAAACTCGCGCGCTCGCTCCTTAGCGGAGCAGGGGTTATAGGTATACGGGGCATGAGCCACGAGCGGGCCAAAGTCGTTTTGCTCCATAAGCTCGCGCAGGGCCGCCACATCATCCATGTCAAGGTCTTTCGCCTTGCCGCCGCGCGGGTTGCGCGTAAAGAATGCAAAGGTATTGGCGCCAATGGACAGCGCCGTCTCCCCCATCGCCCGATAGCCCTTCGTCGTCGAAAGATGACACCCGATCGTCAGCATCTCCAGCTCCCTACTCATCAGTTGCGGTGAAATACGGTCTATTGGTGCCTTATTTGGCGCAAACAGACCGTATTCCACCGCAAGTTATAAAAGGGGCATCAGGGACAAAGGCCTCCAGGCATTCCAAGCGCTGGTGCCATGCCCCCACGCCCTAAAGTTTCAAACGAATCGCATCGATGATGTGCGCACAGCGCCGTGTGGCGGCTAGGGACATGATGGGGCTTTCGAGTTTCCCCGCCTGAATGAGCTGCGTCGCATGCTGGATTTCGCCGTAGAAATCATCGACCTCAAACGGGGCATTTATTTCGAGCGTTCGCCCGTCGGAGTACTTCACATGGGCGAGCTCGGGGCGATGGAGACGCTCGATTTCCAACGAGCCCCGCTCACAGGCAATCGTTAAGCGGCTTTCATATGTTGCTTTGCCGTCGCACACCATATGAATGGGTATACCGCCGACGCTCATACGGATCTCGTCGGCCCAATCGACGCGGCCGCCCGATACGTCACGCCAGCGAACTTCACGGGATGAAACCTCGCACGCGCCCGCGAGCAAATCCTCAAACCAACCGACCGCATAGCAGCCCATGTCATATAGACAGCCGCCCTGCAACGAATCAAGCAGATAGCCCGAAGGAGGCTCGCCGTAATCGAGCTTTTGCACGCTTTCAATCGAGACAATACGGCCAAGCTCACCCGACGCAAGCAAGTCCTTCACGCGAGTGCGCATCGGGCAAAACCGATTCTTCATCGCCTCCATAAACAGCACGCCGCGCTCACGAGAGGTGGAGGCAATCGAGAGAGCCTCTTCCTCACTCAAAACGGCCGGCTTTTCGCACAGCACGGCCTTTCCGGCGCGCAGCGCGCGACAGGCCCAACGCGTATGCATGCCATGCGGAAGAGCCAAGTAGATTGCGTCGACATCGGGGTCGGCAATCAGCGCGCCATAAGCCGCGTCGCCGTTATTGTCGACCGAGGCATGGCCATGCGCAGCATCGATCGAAAACGCTCGGCAAAATCCCTCGACATGTGCAGGAGTGCGGCCGGCCGCAGCCACCAGCCGTGCCCCGTTCACCTCCTTGAGCGACGATGCAAATCGATGCGAAATGTGCCCGGCGCCCAAAACGCCCCAACGAACCTCGCGCAAATCATCACATGAATCTCGATGGCCCACGACAGCCCCCTTCAGTTGCGGTGGAATAGTTCCTGTTTGGTCCCTATTCTGCCGCAAACAGGAACTATTCCACCGCAAGTTATAAAAGGGGCATCAGGAGCGCGTTTTGCCGAAGGCCTTAAGCACCGCCGTCACGGGACCAGGCTGAAAACGGCGGCGTACGTCGTCCAAACGCTCGGGAATATCGATGTGCTGCGGGCAGTGACGTGCGCATTTACCGCACTTGACGCAATTGCTCACCAGCTTGGCCTCGCTTGTGCGCACCGCACTCGCCGTAAAGTATTGCGACAGCCCCGTAAACCAGCTGTGCGCATAGCTCGCGTTGTAGGCGGCAAAGCAGCCGGGAATGTTGATACCCTTGGGACATGGCATGCAGTAGCCGCATCCCGTGCAGGGCACGCGATTCGATTTTTCAAACTCATCCAGCACGTGCGCGATCGTGTCGAGCTGGTTGGCAGTCATCGAATTCGGCAACGCGAGGTCTGCCAGAGACGAATTCTCATCCACCTGCGCGGTATCGGTCATACCAGAAAGCAACATGGTCACCTGGGGATGATTCCACACCCACGAAAGACCCCAGGCGGCAGGAGTGCGCAAATGCGGGTCACGGGCACTATCGAGCACAGCGCGGGCCCGTGGCGGCAGCTTGCCCGCTAAACGCCCGCCCAGCAGCGGCTCCATCACAAACACCGCGAGGCCTCGCTCGGCGGCGGCCATGAGCCCCGCTGTTCCCGCCTGATATCGCTCTCCAGCGTAATTGTACTGGATCTGGCAAAAGTCCCACTCATATGCATCGAGCATCGTCAGGAAGTCCGCTGCGCTGCCGTGGTACGAAAAACCAATCTGGCGAATACGCCCCGCCGCCTTTTGACACGCGATCCAGTCCTCGATGCCCAACGCCACCACACGTTCCCACTGGGCGGGCGAGGTAATGTTGTGCATGAGGTAATATTCGATATGGTCAGTCCGTAGGCGGCGCAGTTGCTCGTCGAAGAACCGGTCGAAATCCTCCGCGCATTTACACGAAGCATGCGGCAGCTTGGTTGCGAGCAAAACCTGGTCGCGCAAGCCCAGGCGCTCAAGCGACGCACCCACGCACGCCTCGTTGCCGGGATAGAGATAGGCCGTGTCCAGGTAGTTAATCCCCTGCTCCACCGCACGGGAAATGATGGCATCGGCTGTCTTCGCATCCGGACGTCCCGGCGCACCGGGAAACCTCATGCAGCCCAGACCCAGAGCGGATATTCGGTTACCACTTTTAGGGTCAACGCGGTATTGCACGGCCCCTCCCCTCCCATCGAAGCCCTGACAAGGCGAAACAAACCCGTCACGTCATCGAAACACATCGGAATCGCAATTGAGAACGTATCGTAACGCAGCAGAAATCGAGCCGTCACGGCACCGCTTTAACATCAGCAAAAAGCCCGATGAAAGGAGTCGGGCATGACCACGCGCATGTCTTTGCGGTCTGCCCCGCGGCATAAGCGCACAGCGCAATAGTTTCTTTTTTATAACAGCCGCCCCGCGCACCCACCAATCACCCTGGCAGCATACAATCCATCAGGCGCCCCTTACGCGGGCGCCTTTTACATGGGGAGATGATTCACATGCAGATCAACAAGGTCGCCTTTATCGGCAAGGGCGGCGTCGGCCTGCTCTACGGCAGCATGATCGCCCGGGCGCTCGGCAACGACGCCGTCGAATACGTCATGGATGATGCCCGTTTTGAGCGTCATGCGAACGACGCGCTCACCGTCAACGGCAAGCCCTGCGATCTCACGTCCGTCCGTGCCAGCGAGGCGACGCCCGCCGATCTGGTCATCCTGACAGTCAAGACCACCGGTCTCGACCAAGCACTCAAGACTATGGAGCGCGTCGTGGGACCCAACACGCTCATCGCCTCGCTGTGCAACGGCATTACGAGCGAGCAAAAGATTGCCGAACGCTTTGGCTGGGAGCATACCGTTCTTGGTATCTGCCAGGGCATGGACGCCGTGTTTCTCAACGGCGCGCTCACCTTTACCAATGCGGGCGAAATCCGCTTTGGCGCGGCGGCCGGCACGAACCCCGCAACCATCACCGCGATCGACGAGCTCTATACGCGCTGCGGCATCGCCCATACCGTCGAGGACGACATCGCCCACCGCATGTGGGCCAAACTCATGCTCAACGACGGCATCAACCAGACCTGCATGGCCTACGGCGGGACCTACGGAAGCGCCACGGAGCCGGGCTCCGAGCAGCGTCGCTGCTTTGTTTCCGCCATGCGCGAAACGCTTGCGGTCGCCAACGCCGAGGGCGTTGAACTGACCGAGGCAGACCTGACGCAAATGGTGCACCTCATCGAGGGAATCGACCCCGCCGGTATGCCCTCGATGGCTCAAGACCGCATCGCAAGGCGCAAAACCGAGGTTGATGAGTTCGCGGGCACCATCTGCCGCCTCGCAGCCAAACACGATATCCAGGCACCGCAAAACGAGTGGCTCTATCGGCGCATCCGCGATATCGAGAAAAGCTGGTAGCGCCAACGCGCCGCATTCAACAGCCTTAACAGCAAAACCGCCGCAAGGGAACCTTTCCCCTGCGGCGGCCTTCATCTTCGTCTATGACCGGCGGCCGATCTCACAACAGTTAGCGTTGCGACCCCGGCACCTCGTCCTCATCGTCGCGGCAAAGAACCACGCCTGCGCTTCCCAGCAGCGTGGCCGCGATCAGCGCGCCGGCCACGATAGGAGCAGCCCCGCATATCCCCAGCATGCCCGCGACGAGCGCGGCCGTGGGACCAAGACAGCCAAGCATCAACGCGACGGCGGCAACGGCAATATCTCGAGCATTCACAAGACCACTTCCTCCAAGAGAAAGACCTTATTTCTCAAGAACCAGTGTGCCCCGCATCCATACGCCCAGCGTACCGCCACGGTAAGGGCTCTGTTAACTCAAACGCATACATAGAACGGACGTCCTTACGTTGCCCTAAAGCTCGGTAAAGACGCCCGTCCGCCAAATATCCGTGATGCAGAAAAATTACCAACCGGTGTAGTAGTCAGTGGTTCCGGCAGCGCAGCCGGAGTCATAGACCTTGCAATCACCCTTGGAGCCCGTAAAGGTCGAGCCCTGGGCCATATCGCCCGCAGCAACAACGTAATAGCCGTCGGAATCGCGCCAGAAGCCCTCAGAATCCTGAGTCCATTCGCCCGTGCGATAGTGATAAAGCACATTGCTGCTGTAATAGGTCTCGCGGCGCCCGTTGTAGTTATTGACACCCGCAGAGCGCGTCAGGCCCGATCCGTTCGCGTAGGACGCGGCAGAAGCGTAGGACGGAGTGTAACCGGCGTTGTAGTACGAAGCCTGGGCGACCTCGGCAGCCTCCGCCTCGGCGGCAGCCTCGAGCGCTTCGCACTTGGCATCCTCAAGCGCAGTGCGCAGCTCATCGAGCTCGGTCGACTTGGCGTCGACCTTCCCCATCGTCAACAGGCTACCCGCACCGTCGATGCAACCCTGCAGCACAGCGCGCTCGTCATCGGTGGCATAGTCGCCATACATATTCATGATGATCTGAGCGCGCATCTCCAGGGAATCGCGCTTGGCCTCCATCGAGGCGTTCCACTCCTGCATGGAACCATAACCATCGCCGCGATAGTCAACGGGCTGTACCAGCGTCGTCTCGGACGGCGTAGATCCAACCGTATCGGATAGTGTTGCCGCGTGGGCATCAGTTGCACCGGCGCCCGCCAAAAGTGCCACGGTCAGAGCGGCGGAAAGGGCGGCGGCTTTCGGTTTTCGTGAATCGATCCTCATGTAGCTGGAAACCTCCGTAGTGCGTTTTTGCTGCGTTTGAGCTGCGTGTGATTCGATCGCGCTGCATAGTACCCCGAGCAAATCGCGACCTGCGGTTTTACTCAAAAGGCGCACGTCAATTGCGTAAAACTCACATCCTCTCAACAGGAGTTTTCCACAACTCGAATGCATAAAGCGTGTCAAAAACCCTGTTTTTGCGCCCTCTCTATGCAAAAAAGGCGCCTGTGCAACCATTGTTCGCACAGGCGCCTTGAGCAGGCATTTTATACAGTTATACCTATCGAGTCGCAAGGGGTCCTTGCACAAGTCGCCTTACTCGTCCAGCGCGGCGAAAGCCTGCTTCAGATCCCAAATGATATCCTCGGCGTTCTCGGTACCGATGGAAAGACGGATCGTGGAGGGCGTGATGTTCTGCTCGGCGAGCTCCTCGGCAGAGAGCTGGGAGTGCGTGGTGGTAGCCGGGTGCACGACGAGCGACTTGACGTCGGCCACGTTGGCGAGCAGCGAGAAGACCTGCAGATGATCGATGAACTTCCAAGCCGCCTCCTGGCCACCCTTAATCTCAAAGGTAAAGATCGAGGCACCGCCGTTGGGGAAATACTTCTGATAGAGCTCGTGATCGGGGTGCTCAGACAGGCTCGGGTGGTTCACCTTGGCGACATGGCTGTCACCAACCAAGAACTCAACGACCTTCTTGGTGTTCTCGATATGACGGTCAACGCGCAGCGACAGAGTCTCGGTGCCCTGGAGCAGGACCCAGGCGTTGAACGGGCTGATGCAGGCGCCCTCGTCACGCAGCAAGATAGCGCGGACATAGGTTGCGAAGGCGGCGGGACCGGCAGCCTCGGCAAACGAGACGCCATGGTAGGAGGGGTTGGGCTCGGCGATCTGCGCATACTTGCCGCTCGCCTTCCAATCGAAGTTACCGCCGTCGACGATCACACCGCCCAGCGAGGTGCCGTGGCCGCCGATGAACTTGGTTGCGGAGTGAACGACGATGTTGGCACCATGCTCCAGCGGACGGAACAGATACGGGGTGCCGAAGGTGTTGTCGACGACAACCGGCAGACCGTGCTTCTTGGCGATCTCGGAGATGGCGTCGATGTTGGGGATGTCGGAGTTGGGGTTGCCGAGCGTCTCGAGATAGATGACCGTGGTGTTGTCCTTGATGGCCCCCTCGACCTCTTCCAGGTTATGGGCATCGACGAAGGTGGTCTCGACGCCAAACTGGGAGAGCGTATGCTCCAGCAAGTTGTAGGAGCCACCGTAGATGGTCTTCTGAGCCACCACGTGGTCACCGGCCTGGGCAAGAGCCTGCAGGGTATAGGTGATGGCAGCAGCACCGGAGGCGACGGCAAGACCTGCCACACCACCCTCGAGTGCGGCGATACGGTCCTCGAAGACGCCCTGGGTGGAGTTGGTCAGACGGCCGTAGATGTTACCGGCGTCGGCAAGACCAAAGCGGTCGGCGGCGTGCTGGGAGTTGCGGAACACATAGCTCGTGGTCTGGTAGATAGGCACGGCGCGGGAGTCGGATGCGGGATCGGCGCTCTCCTGGCCAACGTGAAGCTGCAGGGTATCGAAACCAAAGGTGTGCTCGGGGTTGTTGATGAACTGGCTCATGATGATCTCCTTGATCGAACAAAAGTAAATAAATTAGAGAGAAGTAAGTTGCTGTCTCCTGATCACGCCGACGGGCGCAAACAGGAGCCCGGCATTCGTCTTGGTAAGCAATTCATATGCGGGCCTCCTTTCGCATCCCGGTTCCGTGGTCGGTTTAATTACCTACCGCCTTTGTGTGTTTTGAATAGTACGAGCATTGTTTCCCTCGGTCAATCACTTAAAAGCGCTAACCTGTTATCGGTTATATAGATAACACTCGAAAGGATGGCGCCGATGACCCTCCAGCAGCTTCGTTTCCTGATCGCCGTAGCAGAGTCCGGCTCAATCAATGCCGCAGCTCAGCGCCTCTATACCGCTCAGTCCAACATCTCAAACGCCGTCAAAAGCCTGGAACAGGAGCTCCACCTGGAGATCTTTACGCGCTCCAGCCGCGGCGTCACGCTCACCAACGACGGCACCGAGCTTTTGGGCTATGCGCGCCAGGTCGTAGAGCAGGCCGATATGCTCGAGGCGCGCTACGAGGACGGCGGCACCCCGCAAGCCCGCCTCGCCATTTCCGCCCAGCACTACGCCTTTTCGGTCGAGGCCTTTGTCAACGTGGTCGAGCGCTGCCGCGACAGCAAGTTCGAGTTCATCATGCGCGAGACTACCACATCGCAGATCATCGATGACGTCCGCGCGTTTCGCAGCGATATCGGCATTCTGTATCTGGATGACTTTAACGCCCGTGTTCTGCAGAAGGCTTTTGCCGATGCGCGCGCGAGCTTCCATCCCCTATTCGACGCGACGGTCCACGTCTTCGTTAGCGAGCGCCACCCGCTTGCCCGCCGCCCGCAGCTGTCCCTTGCCGACCTCACACCCTATACGCGCTACAGCTTTGAGCAGGGAACCTCAAACTCCTTCTATTACGCCGAGGAACCTTTTAGCTATATCCCTTGCGACCGCAACATACGAATCTCGGACCGCGGAACACTTACTAACTTACTTATCACGTCGAACGGTTACACCCTGTCGACCGGTGTCCTCTCCAATGAAATGCAATGGGGTATGGCATCGATCCCGTTAGCAGACGCCCCAACGATGCACGTAGGCTATATCATGCACGATGAACGCAAGCCCTCTCCCCTGTTGCAGCAATACCTCGACGAGCTCGACCGCATCATCCAAGAAAACCAGCCATCTGAGGACAGGGTAGATATGGTAGATTGCTAGCCCTCGGCGAACGCGGCGCTACAATGGTCACTCACACGAAACGTACCCAACGAAAGGAACCATGTGAAGGTCATCATCTACACCGACGGCTCGGCCCGATCAAATCCGGGACGCGGCGGCTACGGCGCCGTGCTCAAATACACCAACCCCGCCGGCAAGACCTTCACCTCCGAGCTTTCGCGCGGCTACGCCAAGACCACCAACAACCGCATGGAGCTCATGGCGGTCATCGTGGCGCTCGAGGCGCTTAACCGCCCCTGCGAGGTCGAGGTCCATTCCGATTCGCAGTACGTCGTCAACGCTTTCAATAAACACTGGATCGACGGCTGGAAAAAGCGCGGGTGGAAAACTGCCAACAAGCAGCCCGTCAAGAACCGCGACCTGTGGGAGCGCCTGCTTGCCGCCAAAAGCAAGCACAAGGTGGAGTTCATCTGGGTTAAGGGACATGCCGGCCACGAGCTCAACGAGCGCTGCGATGAGCTCGCCACCACGGCAGCCGACGGCAGCAACCTCGATATCGACACCGGCTTTAACGAGAGCGACCTGTAATAGCGTTTTCGCGCAGCTTTATATCCCCACGCGCTACACTCATCCTGTAGACCAAACAACGCAAGGGGGACGTATGCTGCGCATCGCGACCATCGGCACATCCATGATTACCGACGACTTTATCCAAGTCGTCAACGCCAACGACCAAGCCGCGTTTGTGGGCACGCTTTCACGCGACGCCAATCGCGGTACTGCCTTTACCGCCGAACACGGCGGCGAACGTAACTTCACCGCACTTGACGAGCTTGCGTCCGCCGTCGACGTCGACGCCGTCTATATCGGCAGCCCTAACGCACTTCACTACGAGCAGGCCCTTGCCTGCATCGCCGGTGGCAAGCACGTCATCGTCGAGAAACCCTTCTGCGCCACCGAAGCGCAGGCGCTGGAAGTCTTCCGCGCTGCCGAGGCAGCAGGTGTCGTGGCCCTCGAGGCCATGCGTCCCCTCCACGATCCCGCCTTCCACGCCATCGAGGACGCCCTGGGCGAGATCGGCCCCATCCGCCGCGCCTCATTGCGCTTTGGCAAGTATTCCTCGCGCTACAACGAGATTCTCGCGGGACGCGCCACCAATATCTTCGACTGCAATATGGCATCGGGTTCCCTCATGGACATTGGCGTCTACGCCGTCGAGCCCATGGTCGAGATTTTCGGCATGCCTTCCGGCCTTACGAGCATGACTACTCTGCTCGACCCCACCACGCGACAGCTCACGCACGGCCCCATCGACGGCTGCGGTTCCATCCTCGCCAGCTATGGCGGAGGCCGCATCTCCGTCGAGCTCGCGCACTCCAAAATTACGAATGACCTGCTGCCCTCGCAGATCGAAGGCGAGCACGGCACTATCCAGATTGACCATCTGTCCACGCCCCGCAACGTCCGCATCGACTATCGCGGCGAAGTCGTACGCGGCTCGGCGACCGAGGCACCGCGCGAACAGGGCGACAACGGCCGCGTGCTCGACCTGCCCAAATCGAGCAACACTATGGAATACGAACTCGCAGACTTTATCACCGCCATCGGCGGCATCGATAACGTCAAGGAAGAGATTTGGGAGACCCCGGCGGGACGTCACGAGCTTGGCCACTACCGCGATGTCACGCTCGTCTCACTGCGCATCATGGATGCCGTGCGCCAGCAGGCCGGCATTACCTTCCCGGCCGACGCAGGCAAGCAGGCATAGCGATGGGCCTCTTCGATACGTTCTTCTCCAGCGTCACCGGCGGCAGTCGAGAGCCTCAAAAACCATCAAACGTCGAGCTCGAGCTGCGCCGCAGGCTTACCGTACTCGCAAGCGACGAGGCCACTCAAGACACTCCCCTGCGCTATTTCCTGCGCTGGGCGGGGCAAGTCCAAGGCGTTGGTTTTCGCTTTACCAACACCAACCTCGCACAGGCACGCGCACTCACCGGCTGGGTGCGTAACATGGAAGACGGCTCAGTCGAGATGGAGATACAGGGAGCTCCGGCAAACGTCCTATCTCATCTCGAGGCGCTTCATGCCTCCTACGAGCGCATGGGAACGCGTTTTCGCCTCGTAGACGCCCAGGCCCGAGCCCCACTTGTCAATGAAGACGGTTTCAGTCCTCATTATTAGTATTGTGTGCTAAATACGGTATCATTTACCTACGACCGTTAATAGAAAAGAGGCGAGGCGCATGGCGGTGCAAAGAAGGAATACCAGGCAGCGAAAGCTGGTTCTTGACGCCGTGCGCCAAAGCTATAACCATCCCACCGCCGACGAAATCTACAACGTCGTGCGCGCGCAGGATGACAAAATCAGCCGCGGTACGGTCTACCGCAATCTCAATCTCTTGGCCGACGCAGGCGAAATCCTCTCCATCAAGACGCCGGGCGGCAGCCGCTTCGATCGCACGATCGAGCCGCATGCGCATATCATCTGCACCTCGTGCAGCCGCGTCATCGACGTACCGCTCCCCTTCGATGCCCAGCTCGACGCCAAGGCGTCCGAGCAAATCGGCTGGCACCTCACGTCGCACTACACCATCTTCGAGGGTCTCTGCCCCGACTGCCGGTAGATGTTCGGGACATGCCTTAAAATCCACCTTTCCGCGCTTTGCAGCAAAAAATAGATTTCTAGGCATGTCCCAAATATCTACTCAGCGAGCAGGCGATGCAATTCCTCTTCGACCGTGCGCACGTAGCGGACGCGGTCGTTAATGCCACGCATAGAGGGGTTGCAGCTCTCCATCAGATAGGGATGGCCCACGACGTTGAGCATGTCGCGGTCGTTTTCGTTATCGCCAAACGCCATCATCTCATCGGGCGAAATACCCAGGGCGCGACCGTAATCGGCAAGCGCGGAGCCCTTGCCCGAACCAAAACCGATAAAGTCCGTCCATTCGGTTCCCGACGTCATCACGTCAACACGGTCGCTAAAGAGGCGCTCGAAATACTCCAGGGCCGCCGGCTGATTCACCTCGGGCGTCTGGAAGGCAATCTTAATGACGTCCTCTTCGATATCCTCGGGGCGGTCGACCACCGCCACATCGCAGTGGACCTCATAGCGCAAATGGTCGACGAACGCATCGTTGCCGCTCATGGTGTAGAGGTGTCCCTCACACGAAAGGGTCACGTCGGCATGGGGATACGCAACCACGGCATTCGCGATATCCATAGCAAGGCTACGCTCCATGGAACGCTTGACAACGGCACGCCCCCCGCTCATCACCAGGGCTCCGTTTTCGCATACATAGGCGAGCTCATCGGCCACCGGGGCAAACAGGTAGTGCAAGCTCGCATATTGACGGCCGCTCGCCGGCATAAACACGATACCGCGACGATGCAGTTCATCGATGAGTTCAAAGGCCTCGGAACGCGGCTCGCGCTCCCCCGGATGCAGCAACGTGCCGTCCAAATCGCATGCAATCAGCTTGATTCCTTCAAGACCCATATGCTTTCCCCCACAGCATCTCATCAACAGAAAGACGGACTTTGAATAGTTGCCTCTCAAAGTCCGTCTTACTTATACGCACGTTAACCGCGCGCCTTCTTTACGATCGTAAAGTCTGGAGCCATACTCACAACGGCATCCGCCGCACTCGACGCAAAGCGCCGGTCCGAATCGAGTTCACGGGTAACCGTCGAGAGCCGAACGCCCTCGACGCCCCGGAGCATGCGGCCCAAAACAGGCTGCACCGGCGTATACATGCGCACGGTATGCTCGTCCGAATCGCCTCGAAAAAGCGGCGCATGCATATTGCCGATCTCCCAGCACGCATGCGCGAGCGCAATCGGGTCCATGCGGTCAACTTCGACCAAATAAACCTCGGCGCTGCGCAGGCGCACGACAACCGCCACGGGCACCACGCCCGAACGGTCGACGGCGAGCACGTCGCCGTCGACAAGACGACCGCCGTCGGCAGTATCCAGCCGAACATCGACCGTGCGCCCCAGCTCCGTCACGCCCACAAACGCGTATACATCAACCTGGTCCCAATCGAGCAGCAGCTCGTCAACTTCAAAGACGCCGCCCAGCTTCCGGCGAAGCAGGAGTTCATAGGACGGATCGTTGAGATTTCCCAAGCATGTCGTCGAAACCAAGCGTTCAGGCATACTCTAACCCTCGACCTCGACGAGCTCGATATCAAAGTTGAGGTCCTTACCGGCCAGCTCGTGGTTGGCGTCGAGCGTCACGGCCTCGGGCGTTACGTCGATGACCACGGCGGGAACGGGCATGCCGCTCGGCGTGGACAGGAAGAGCTTCATGCCCTTCTCGATCTGCTCGATGTTGGGAACCTGTTCGGCCGGGAAGGTAATAACCATCTCGGGATTGTGCTCGCCGTAGGCATCGGCAGCAGGAATGTGCACGGTCTTCTTCTCGCCCACCTGCATGTCGACAACAGCGGCGTCGAAGCCCTTGATCATCTGACCGGCACCGCAGGTGAACTCCAGCGGCTCGCCGCGATCGTAGGAGCTATCGAACTGCGTGCCGTCATCGAGCGTGCCGCGATAATGGGTCTTGACCTTCTTGCCCTGGTTGGACATGGTAACCTCCGTGATAAGGGCGGCGCACAACGCGGGCCGCCGTGAACATATGGCGCTAACTATACCCTAGTCATACAATTCAATGACAGTTTGCAAAGAAACGCTGCAACCGGAGGAACCATGGCATATCCCGTATTTGACCTACACTGCGACACCGCCGACCGAATCGGCTGGGCCACGCTCGATCTCGACCTGCGCTTTACCGCCGGCACCGACGGTTATTTCCCCGGCGACGAAACGCATCCGCAAGATTTCGACCTCATCGAGGGTAACGCCTGTGCCATCTCGCTCGCAAAGATCGACAACACGCCGTGGGCACAGTGCTTCGCCACGTTTGTCCCCGACGAGATTCCCACCGCCCACGCCGCGCGCTTCCAGGCGCAGATCATGGCGCATATGAGCGGCCAGGCAATGCTCAACCACGACCGTATGGTCAACGTGCGCAGCGCCGCAGACATTCGCCCCGCGCTCAAGGACGGCAAGGTCGCTTGCATCCACACCATCGAAAACGCCACGTTCTTTGCCGAGGACCCCGCGCTGATCGAAGTGCTTAAGAGCTTGGGCGTGCTTATGTCGTCACTCAGCTGGAATGCGCAGGGGCCGCTCGCGAGCGGCCACGACACCCACGCCGGCCTCACCGCCGCCGGCATCGAGGCACTTACGCAGATGGAGCACGCCGGCATGGTACTCGATGTCTCCCACCTCAACGACGAGTGCTTTGACGAGGTTGTCGCCCACGCCACGCGCCCCTTCGTCGCCAGCCACTCCAACTCCCGTGCAGTTTGCGGCGTTAAGCGCAACCTCACCGACGACCAGTTCCGCACCATTCGCGACATGGGTGGCATCGTCGGCCTCAACTACTGCAGCGAGTTCCTTTCCAACGACGCAACCGACAAGACCGCCGCAGGCGTCACCTTCGACCAGCTGGCGGCACATATCGAGCACTGGCTCGACCTGGGCGGCGAGGACGTCATCGCGCTCGGCGGCGACTGGGACGGCGCCACGGTGCCCGCTTTCCTCTCCGATGCCAGCAAGATGCCCGAGTTCCAGAACATGCTTTCCAAGCATTTTGGCAAGACAGTGATGCAAAAGCTCTGCAGCTGTCTCTTATACACATCTGACGCTGCCGACGATATGCAGTGTGTAGA
>UQVD01000013.1 GCA_900544385.1 uncultured Collinsella sp. | reverse complement strand
TACTGATCGGTCTCGTGGGCTCGGAGATGTGTATAAGAGACAGAAAGAGGCTGGCGGCCGCGCTATGAAAGTCGCGGTGTCGGGTGCATTTCATAGCCCCTATATGGCAGAGGCGACTGAGGGGCTGGCGACGTATATCCAAGACGGCCACGTTCCGTCTTCGCTGCTAATTCCGGTTATGGCAAACATGACGGCGGCGCCCTATCCGGCGGACCCGCGAGCGGCATCGGATGTCTTGGCCAACCAGGTGAGCCATGCCGTGCGTTGGGTCGACACGCTGCACACTCTGCAGGATCAGGGTATCGACACGTTTATTGAGGTCGGCCCTGGCAAAACGCTGTCAGGCCTGGTCAAGCGTACGCTGAGCGACGTTCGCGTGTATTCGTGCGAAACGGCCGAGCAGGTCGCAGCTATTGCCGACGAGCTCGCATAGTCCACAGGGCTGTAACCCGAAAGGAATGACATGGGCAACTTGAACAACGGCACGCTCGAGCGCAACGACTCACGTCGCGTGGCACTGGTCACGGGCGGCTCGCGGGGTATCGGCCGCGCCTGCGCTGTCGGTCTGGCGGAGGACGGCTTTGATATCGCCGTCGTCTATGCCGGAAGCGTCGATGCGGCGCGCGAGACGTGCGAAGCCTGCGAGGCGGCTGGCGCCGCGGCACGCGCATATCAATGCGACGTGGCCGACCCCGCTGCCGTCATCGCGTGCGTGGAAGCGGTCCTCAACGACTTTGGCTCCATTTGGGCGCTCGTCAACAACGCTGGCATCACCCGCGATAGCCTGCTCATGCGCATGGGCGATGACGCCTTCGATCGCGTGCTCGATGTCAATCTTAAAGGAACGTTTAACACGACGCGCGCACTCACCAAGACCTTTATGCGTCAGCGCGGCGGCTGCGTCGTCAACATGAGCTCGGTCGTGGGCCTGATGGGCAATGCCGGGCAGGCCAACTACGCTGCCTCCAAGGCGGGCGTGATCGGCCTGACCAAGGCGGTGGCGCGCGAGCTTGCGCCCCGCGGCGTACGAGTGAACGCGGTCGCACCCGGGTTTGTCGAGACCGATATGACGGCAAAGCTATCGGATAAGGTGCGTGCGGCGTGCGAGGAGCAGATTCCCCTGAGGCGCATGGCGCGTCCCGAGGAAGTGGCCGGCGTGGTGCGTTTTTTGGCGAGCGACGCGGCTGCCTACATTACGGGCGAAGTCGTACGCGTCGACGGCGGAATGGCGATGTAGAAACCAGGGCCGAAGAACGGCTTGGATGAGGAGACCATGATGGAACAGAGAGTTGCAATCACCGGTATCGGTGCCGTGTCGCCGCTCGGCAACACCGCGCTTGCCACCTGGGCGGCCATGTGCGCCGGCGCGTGCGGCATCAGCCCGATCACGCACTTCGATACCGATGCGTTTGCCGTCAAGGTGGCAGCCGAGGTCAAGGGCTTTGACGGCAACGAGTACTTTGGCAAGCGTGACGCCAAGCATCTCGACCCCTGCGTTCAGTTTGCGATGGCGGCTTCGGACGAAGCCATGCACGATGCGGGCTTTGATGTCGAGGGCGCCATCGATCGCGAGCGCCTGGGCGTCTACGTGGGTTCAGGCGTGGGCGGCATGCAGACGCTTGTCGACAACGTTCACACGATCGCCGATCGCGGGCCTCGTCGCGCATCGCCCTATATGATCGCGATGATGATCCCCAACATGGCATCGGGCAATATCGCAATCCGCCACAAGGCAAAGGGCCCGACCCTGCCCGTGGTGACCGCGTGCGCAACCTCGGCCCATGCGGTGGGCGAGGCGTTCCGCGCCATCAAGCACGGCTATGCCGACGCGATCCTCGCGGGCGGCGCCGAGGCCGCAATTATCCCCGATGCCGTTGCGGGCTTTACGTCCTGCCGCGCATTGACCACCAACCCCGATCCCGCGACGGCCTGCCGTCCGTTCGATGCAGACCGCGACGGCTTTGTGATGGGCGAGGGCGCCTGCGTGCTCGTGCTCGAGAGCATGGAACATGCGCAGGCGCGCGGTGCGCACATTTATGCCGAGGTCGTGGGCTACGGCAACACCGATGATGCCTATCACATCACGAGCCCTGATCCCGAGGCTGCCGGCATTGCCCGCGCGATATCGCTGGCGGTGACCGAGGGCGACGTCAAGCCTTCCGAGGGTCTCTACATCAATGCCCACGGCACATCTACCAAGCTCAACGATTCGTCCGAGACGGCGGGCATTAAGCGTGCGCTCGGCGAGGACGCGGCGCGCGCCGCGCACGTCTCGTCGACTAAGTCGATGACCGGCCACATGATCGGTGCCACGGGCGCCATCGAGGTCATGGCCTGCGCCATGGCGCTCGAACAGGGCGTGGTGCCGCCGACCATTAACTACCGCACGCCCGATCCCGCCTGCGATCTTGACTACACGCCCAATCGCGCAGTTCGCGCCGACCTTACCTGGGCGCTTTCGACCAACCTAGGCTTTGGCGGGCACAACGCCGCCATCGCGCTGCGTAGATATACGAGGAGCTAGAGCATGGATTCCAAAAGACTTGCCGAGATAGCCGATGTTATGGAGGACCGCGGCCTCACGCGCGTGCGCGTTGAGGAGCCCGATGGCACCGCGGTCGAACTCGAGCGCGCGAGCGCCGCACAGCCGGTTGCCGTGCCCATGCCCATGCCGAGCGCTATGGCCGCTCCAGTTGCAGCTCCCACAGTCGCGCCTGCCGCACCGGAGCCCGCCGCGCAGACACCTGCCGCCGCACCGGAGCCCAAGGGCACCGAGGTGACCGCTCCCATGGTCGGCGTTTTCTATGCTGCCCCGGCGCCGGGCGACGAGCCGTTTGTGCACGTGGGCTCTAAGGTCAAGGCCGGCGAGACCCTCTGCATTATCGAGGCCATGAAGGTTCTCAACGAGGTGACGGCCGAGGCAGACGGCGAGGTGCTCGAGATCTGCGTGGCCGACGGCGACCTCGTGGAGTTCGACAGTTGCCTTATGAGGATCGGATAGGTGATGTCCATGAACAAAGAAGAGCTCAAGAAGCTGTTACCGCATCGCGAACCGATGCTTTTGCTCGACGAGGCCGAGCTGGTGGGCGACGAGGCCCACGGCAAGATCACGATCACGGGCGACGAGTACTTTTTGCAGGGGCATTTTCCGGGAAATCCGGTCGTCCCCGGCGTGATTCAGTGCGAGATGCTCGCCCAGAACTGCTGCGTGCTGCTGATGGGCGATGAGGAAGCGCGCGGTGCGACGCCGTTCTATACGAGCCTGGACAAGGTGCGCTTTAAGCGTCCGGTGCGCCCGGGCGACACGGTGGACCTGGTGTGCTCTATCACGCGTGCGCGCGGGCCGTTCCGGTTTGCGACGGGCACCGCGAGCGTCAACGGCGAGGTGTGTTGCCGCGCCGATATGTCCTTTGCACTCATGCACGAAAGTTAAGGAAGGCTTCATGTTCGACAAAGTGCTCATCGCCAACCGCGGCGAAGTCGCGGTCCGTGTTATCCGCGCGTGCCGCGATATGGGCATCAAGACCGTCGCCGTTTATTCCACGGCCGATGCGGACGCGCTGCACGTGCAGCTTGCCGACGAGGCGTATTGCATCGGCGGCCCGCGTCTTGCCGAGAGCTACCTCAACGACGATGCCGTGCTCACCTGTGCCGTAAAGTCGGGGGCAAAGGCGATCCATCCTGGCTACGGTTTCTTTTCCGAGAAGGCGAGCTTCGTGCGCGACTGCGACAAGTATGGCCTTGCGTTTGTCGGTCCCTCGGCCGAGGTGATCGACAGCATGGGCGACAAGGACGCCGCGCGTCGAACGGCCGCCGCGGCGGGCGTGCCCATCGTACCGGGCTGCGATTTGCTCAAAAGCCCCGAGGAGGCGACAGCCGAGGCCGAGCGCATTGGCTGCCCCGTGCTCATCAAGGCACGTGCGGGTGGAGGCGGTCGCGGCATTCGCAAGGTCGAGCGCGTGGAAGATGCGGCAAAGGCGTTCATCGAGGCACGTGCCGAGGGCGAGGCCGTCTTTGGCGACGGCGAGTGCTACATGGAGAAGTTCGTCGCGCCGGCGCACCATGTCGAGGTGCAGATTATGGCCGATAAGCAGGGCCATGTGTTTTCGCTCGGCGAGCGCGAGTGCTCGGTGCAGCGCCGCAACCAAAAGCTAATCGAGGAGAGCCCCGCGCCGTGCCTCGACGGACACGACGACATTCGTGCTCGCATGCACAAGGCAGCGCGTGACCTGGCTCGTGCCGTCGGCTACGAAGGAGCCGGTACCATCGAGTTCCTGTATTCGGACGACGGCAATTTCTACTTTATGGAAATGAACACGCGCTTGCAGGTGGAGCATCCGGTTACAGAGTTTGTGACCGATACCGACTTGGTCAAGTGGCAGCTGCGCGTGGCAGCCGGCCAGCCTCTGCCCTTTGAGCGGGAGGACATGCCGGTCCGCAACCACGCCATGGAGTGCCGCATCAATGCCGAAACGCCGGACTTTCTGCCGTCATGTGGAACGGTCACCGCGTTGCGTGTGCCGGGTGGTCCGCGCGTGCGCTGGGATTCCGCCATGTTTACCGGTGCGAAAGTTCCGCCGTACTACGACTCCATGCTTGGCAAGCTCATCGTGTGTGCGCCCACGCGTGACGGCGCCATTCGCAAGATGCGCTCGGCCCTGGGCGAGCTCGTGATTGAGGGCGTGAGCGAAAACAGCGAGCTTCAGCTCGACGTGCTGGCAAACGACGAGTTCTTGTCGGGCATGTATCACACCGATCTGATGGGGCATCTCTATGCTGATGAATAGAAAAGCGAAGACGGTCAACGTCCTCGAGGGACCGATGACCGAGTCGTGCGCCGAGTTTCCCGCGCGCCACGTGTTTATCAAGTGCCCGGAGTGCCGCCGCGTGATCGATGAGGCACGCCTACACGACAACCTCGAGGTCTGCCCTCGTTGCGGCAAACACTTTCGCGTGAGCGGTCGCGCGCGCATGCGCATGACGGTCGACGAGGGCACGTTTGAGGAATGGGATGCCAATCTGGCGCCGGAGGACTTCCTCTCGTTTCCCGGCTATGCCGACAAGCTCAAGAGCGTGAGCGAGCGTTCGGGCGAGCGCGATGCCGTTGTGTGCGGCAGGGGCAAAATCTGCGGTTGCGATACCGCGCTCTTCTTTATGGACGCCAACTTTATGATGGGCTCGATGGGCTCCGTGGTGGGCGAGAAGATCTGTCGCACATTTGAGCGTGCGACCGAGCTGGGATTGCCGGTTGTCGGCTTTACCGTTTCGGGCGGTGCGCGCATGCAGGAGGGCGTGACCTCGCTTATGCAGATGGCCAAGATTTCTGCGGCGGTTAGGCGCCATAGCGAGGCGGGCGGCCTGTATATCACGGTGCTCACTGACCCCACGACCGGAGGCGTAACCGCGAGCTTTGCCATGGAGGGCGATATTATCCTGGCCGAGCCCGATGCCCTGACGGCATTTGCCGGCCCGCGCGTGATCGAGCAGAACATGCACAAGCGCCTGCCCAAGGGATTCCAGCGCTCCGAGTTTTTGCTGGAGCACGGCTTTTGCGATGCCGTTGTTCCGCGTGGCGAGATTGCGCTCACGGTAGGCGAGCTGCTGGCACTGCACGGAGGGCACGCGCCCGGCCTGGGGGCACCGCATGAGATCGTGCATACGGGTCGTCGCGGCAAAAAGCTGGGACACTTGTTCAAGCGCTCGACCGCACCAAAAACCGCGCTCGAGATTGTCAAGCAGACCCGCTCGGCAGATCGCGCCACGGCGGGCGAGATGATCTCGCTGGGCCTGGATGGATTTGTGGAGCTGCATGGCGACCGTTACTTTGGCGACGACGCCGCCGTGGTGGCTGGCATTGGCTGGAAAGACGGGCGACCCGTGACGGTTATCGCCGTCGAGCGCGG
This sequence comes from uncultured Collinsella sp., assembly GCA_900544385.1. GTDB lineage: Bacteria > Actinomycetota > Coriobacteriia > Coriobacteriales > Coriobacteriaceae > Collinsella. The sequence continues at coordinate 24,573 of UQVD01000013.1, read as the reverse complement.
TACCACGACCAAAGAGCGCATGCGTCGCAACTTTGGTATGGCACATCCCGAGGGCTACCGCAAAGCGCGTCGCCTTATGCGCCAGGCCGAAAAGTTTGGTCGACCGGTTCTGTGTCTGGTCGATACTTCGGGCGCGTTTTGCGGCATCGGTGCCGAGGAGCGCGGCCAGGGCGAGGCGATTGCCCAGAATCTCATGGAGATGAGCGGCCTTAAGACGCCGATTGTCTCGGTGGTGACAGGCGAGGGCGGCTCTGGTGGCGCGCTGGCGCTGTCCGTGGCCGACCGCATCCTGATGCTCTCGAGCTCGGCCTATTCGGTCGTGAGCCCCGAGGCCTGTGCGTCGATCCTGTGGAAGGATACCGAGCGCGCGAATGAGGCCGCCGAGGCGCTTAAGCTCACGGCCCCCGATCTGTTGGCGCTCGGCATCATCGACGGCATTGTTGACGATAGGGGCCTGTCGCATGAGGAGATCGCCGGTGCCGTCATGTCCTCGGCATTTGATGCCTTCGATGCGCTTGGGCAGCTCGACGACGCGACCCTCACAAACCTCCGCTACGAAAAGTACCGCGCAATCGGTCAGTACCGCACGATGTGACAAAGGGACAGCCCGCATGTCATATTGGGAAAGGCGTTCCATGCTACAAGTTTCTAACACCTCGTTTACAACGTCGGTTTCATCAAACGCCATGGCCGTGGTCGATTATCTGTCCAAAAGCATGATGTCGGCGCTGCCGTTTATTGTCTGCGCGGCGTTGTTCCGCACCGTCGCCGTCATTATGGGCGAAGGCATGCTGGGCCTGTGGTCTGCCGATTCCGAAATCTATCGCCTGTTCTACAGTTGGCTCTATAACGCCGGCTACTACTTTTTGCCCATCTATCTTGGTTGGGCGGCCGCCCGCCAGCTCGGTTGCTCGGAGCAGCTGGGTATGATGCTGGGCGGCGTATTGATTGCGCCCGATCTGCTCAAGCTCGTCGATGCCGCATCGACGACGGGGGCATCGATGACTTCCGTGTATGGTCTGCTTCCCGCGCCGGTCAACGATTACACGACGACTGTTATTCCAGTTCTCCTTTCGGTGCCTGTGCTATGGCGAGTGGAGTGTTTCTTTCAGCGCGTTATCCCTAGGGCCGTGGCGTTTTCGTTTGTTCCGTTTGCGACCATGCTTGTCATGGTTCCGGTTTCGCTGTGTATTACGGCACCGGCGGGCAGCTATCTGGGCATGCTGTTGGGCCAGCTTATGTTTATGCTTGGCAATTCCGGTGGCATCGTGTCGCTGCTCACGCTCATGGGGCTTGCTGCGGGCTGGGAGTTCCTAAAGATCGCCGGCGTCAGCAACGTTGTCCTATCGCTCGCCTATGCGCAGTTTATGAGTGTGGGAACGGATTCGTGCATCCTGATCGCCGCGACGATGGCAACGTTCGCCGTTTGGGGCATGCCCTTTGGCGCGTCGCTTCGCGTTGCGGATAAGGACGAGAAGGCGCTCATGCTGGGCTATTCAATCTCGGGTGTTCTTGGCGGCGTAAGCGAGCCGGCGCTGTACGGTTGCGGCTTTAAATATGGCAGGTGCCTGACGTGCATGGCCATTGGCGGCGCCGTCGGAGGCCTTGTTGCGGCCGTGGGCCACGTTACGGCCTATACCATCGGCATGACGAATGTCCTTATGGTCATTGGCTTTGCCACGGGCGGCATCTCGAACCTGCTGTGGTGCTGCGCTGCCGGCGGTGTGGCATTTGCGGTGTCTGCGGCGCTGAGCTACTGCTTTGGCGTGGTGCCGGCGAAGGGACAGACGACGGGGGACGGAGCCGATTCACCCGAAACCTCGAAGAGCGTGGCCGAAGTAAGCGCGTAAACCTGTGCGACACAAGGACGATTCCTTTGCCATATTCCAAGGCCGTGGCCCGTGTGGGTTGCGGCCTTTTTTGTATCTGGGGGACAAAGTGGCTACACTACAATCCGTTTGAGCAATAGATATATAGGTAGTACCGTGGGGGCGGATGTAGATGGTCGAGTGGATTGTTAAGCGTGCGCAGGGCGACCGTGCGCGCGTGGGCACGTTGACGGGCGTGGTGTGTATTCTCGCCAATGTGGCACTATGCGCTGCGAAGGGCGTAATTGGCGTGCTGTCGGGATCGGTTTCGATTGTGGCGGATGCCATGAACAACCTGTCCGATGCAAGCTCGAATATCGTGAGCGTGCTGGGCTTTAAGCTGGCGAGCAAGCCGGCGGACCCCGAGCATCCTTACGGACATGGCCGCTACGAGTATCTCTCGGGTCTGGTCGTGGCGGCGCTCGTGCTGCTGATCGGCGTTGAGCTGGTGAAGTCCTCGGTTGAGCGCATCATCCACCCCGAACCTGTCGAGTTCTCGCTTGCCCTGGTGGCAGTTCTAGTGCTTTCGATGGTCGTAAAGCTCTGGATGGCGGCCCTCAACCAAAAGCTCGGCGATCGCATTGAGTCCGAGACGCTGCATGCGACCGCGCAGGATTCCAAGAACGATGTCCTTGCCACAGGCGCCGTGCTGGCGTGCGCGATTGTTTCCCAGGTGACGCATATCAATCTTGATGCTTGGGTTGGACTTGCCGTTGGCGCCTATATTGGCTGGAGCGGCCTTGAACTTATTCAAGATACGGTGAGCCCGCTTTTGGGCCAGTCGCCCGATCCTAAGCTGGTCAAGCACATTCGAGACAAGATCATGAGCTATCCCGGCGTTTTGGGCGTTCACGATTTGATGGTTCACGACTACGGCCCGGGCAGGAAGTTTGCAAGTGCGCACGCCGAGATGGCGGCCGAGGCCAGCCCGCTGGAAAGCCACGACACGCTCGATAACATCGAGCAGTCGTTTAGGGTCGAAGACGGCATGATCGTCACGCTCCATTACGACCCCATCGTGACCGACGACCCTAAGGTGGCGAGCATGCGTTTACGCATCAATGCCATGGCCCAACAGATCGATAGCCGCCTTTCAATTCACGATTTGCGCTGTGTGCCGGGTCCTACGCACACCAACGTGATCTTCGACTGCGTGCGTCCCTCGGATCTGCAGATGAGTGCCGAAGACTTAAAGCACGCGCTGGCACAACGGGTCGAATCGGAATACCCCAGGTCGATTGCCAAGATTACGATCGACGAAGACTACGTAGGACATACCCACGAGTAAGGCTGTGCCGGCAAAGCAGGTTATGCAGAAGGGGAGAGCATGAAGAAGCTGTATCTACTCCGCCACGGTCAGACGGAGTTCAACGTCAAAAAGCTGGTCCAGGGCCGCTGCGATTCACCGCTGACCGACCTTGGCCGCAAACAAGCGGGAATGGCAGCCGCATGGCTCAAGAGCCACGACGTTGTCCCCGACAAAGTGGTCTCTTCGCCCTTAGGCCGAGCCATGGACACTGCTCAGCTCGTCGCTACCGAACTCCTCGGCCCGGACGCAGCAGTCGAGCCCTGCGAAGGCATCATCGAGCGCTGCTACGGCACCTTCGAAGAAGGCCCCCACGACGCCCTGCCCACTGACGTTTGGGATCCGGGCGAGGACCTGGTCCCCTTCGGAGGAGAAGGAAGCCGCGCGCTGCAAGAGCGCATGGTAGACACCCTCACCAATCTCATGGGCGCCGAGGGCACAGAAACCCTCCTAGCAGTAAGCCACGGCAGCGCCAGCCGCCAATTCATTAAGGCTGCAGCCCCAGAGGGCTTCGAGCTCCCAACAAAACTCCCCAACTGCGCCATCATGATCTTCAATTTTGATGAGGCAAAGCTACAAGCAGAAGGTGAGCCAGTGCAATGCAAGTTCACCCTCCAGCAAATAGTGGACCCTCAACAAAGTAATTAGCTGAGCGAGCAGAGTTAAGCAGACATTAACGTGGCGTTCCCAGTGTGCGGCGGAGGGGGCGGGCCTGAGACATATTAAGGTTGTCGCGAGTTCCGCACGAACAGGAGAGCACTTAATGTGCTCTCCGTCGTGAGCAGGACTGTAGAGCAGCAACCTTAATATGTCTCAGGCCCGCCCCCTCCGCCGCACACTGGGGACGTGCCACGCACTTTACCTGCGTAAACAATGTGAGTGAAATATGAATCTCGATGGATACGCCCGCAGCCGTGTATACTAAACAGCTGTGTGTAACCAGGGGAGTATTCTGGCTGGACAAAATGCCTGCTTAATAGGGTTGTCAGGTAGTCCGGGCGAAATACAAGGCTGGGGAGCACGTCGTGTAAGTAGTGGTCCTCTAGGGGCGTACGCTCGGTGGTGTACGCATTGTCCCAAGACCACGCGAGAGTTGGGATCATATCTTGATCAGCATGATTCTCGGCCGCAAGATTGGCATGACCCAGGTTTGGGACGAGGACGACAACGTCGTTCCCGTCACGGTCATCCAGGCTGGCCCCTGCGCTGTCTCGCAGGTTAAAACTCAGGCAACCGACGGCTATGACGCCGTCCAGATCGGTTTCGGCGACATCAAGGCCAAGAACGTGAACAAGCCCATGGCTGGTCACTTCGCCAAGGCTGGCGTCGAGCCTGTCCGCTTCCTTCGTGAGGTCCGCGTCGAGAACGGCGAGGAGCACAAGGTCGGCGAGGTCGTCACCGTCGCTGATTTCGCTGATGTCGAGAAGGTCGACGTCATCGGTACCTCCAAGGGTAAGGGCTTCCAGGGTCGCATCAAGCGCTGGGGTCAGCGCCGCGGTCCTATGACGCATGGTTCTCACTTCCAGCGTCACCCCGGTTCTATCGGTCAGTGCGCCTATCCTGCGCGCGTCCTCAAGGGCGTCAAGATGGCCGGTCACATGGGTAACGAGCGCGTTACCGTCAAGAACCTTTCCGTTGTCCGCATCGATGCCGAGCAGAACCTCATCTTGGTCAAGGGCGCTGTCCCGGGTGCCAAGAATGGTCTCGTCGCCATCCGTATGGCCTAAGGGCCCAGCCCATTTAGCCCAGCGTCATACCAAGGAGAACACTTAAATGGCAAAGTTTGAAGTAAAGAACAGCGAGGGCAAGAAGGTCGCCGAGGCCGAGCTCGCCGCTGAGGTGTACGGCATCGAGCCGAACATCCACGTTATGCACCACATCGTCAAGTGCCAGATGGCCTCTTGGCGTCAGGGCACCCAGTCTGCTAAGGGTCGCTCTGAGGTTTCCGGTGGCGGCAAGAAGCCTTGGCGTCAGAAGGGCACCGGCCGTGCCCGCCAGGGTTCCATCCGTGCTGCCCAGTGGCGTCACGGTGGCGTTGTCTTCGCCCCCAAGCCCCGTTCCTACGCTAAGCGTATGAACAACAAGGAGGTCAAGCTGGCTATGCGCTCCGCGCTGTCCGCCAAGCTGGCCGATGGCGAGCTCGTGCTCGTCGACGACTACGGCTTCGAGAAGCCTTCCACCAAGGCTGCCGTCGCCATGCTCAAGGCTCTCGGTCTTGAGGGCAAGCGTCTGACCATCATCGTTCGCGATGAGGACGTCAACGCCTACCTGTCGTTCCGCAACATTCCCAAGACGTTCATCATCACCGCTGACGAGGCCAACACCTACGATCTTGTCAACAACAACGCTGTGCTGATGCCCGCCGACATCGCCGCTCACTTCGGGGAGGTGCTTGCATAAATGACCGCCCACGAGATCATCATCCGTCCGATCGTGTCCGAGCGTTCCTTCTCCGGCATGGAGCTGAACAAGTACACGTTCGAGGTCGCCAAGGATGCTAACAAGTATCAGATCAAGGACGCTGTCGAGGAGATCTTCGGCGTCAAGGTCGTTCGCGTGAACACCCTGACGGTCAAGCCCAAGACCAAGCGCGTGCGCTATGTCGCCGGCAAGACCCGTTCTTGGAAGAAGGCCATCGTCACGCTGGCCGAGGGCGACACCATCGAGGTCTTTGGCAACCAGGCCTAAGACTCGCTGCTGTTGAGTGAGCTCATGCCTCCCAAATAGGGGAGGCGGGAGCTCAAGGTTTTGGGCGTATAAAATGGACACGCCCGGAACCGTGTATACGTCCGGTGTCATCGCACCCGAGGCAGAACCTCGAATCCCTGTCTGCGATGGCTAACGGATTCCTATTGAAAGGGATTGTAATGGCTGTAAAGCACCTTAAGCCGACCTCCGCTGGTAGGCGTTGGCAGACGATCTCCGACTTCTCCGAGATCACCTGCACCAAGCCCGAGAAGTCTCTTCTCGGGCCCCTGCCCAAGAAGGCCGGTCGTAACAACAACGGCCGCATCACCACCCGCCACCAGGGCGGCGGCGTGAAGCGTCGTTACCGCGTGATCGACTTCAAGCGCAACAAGGACGGCGTGCCCGCCAAGGTTGCCACGATCGAGTACGATCCGAACCGTTCTGCTCGCATCGCTCTGCTGCACTACGCTGACGGTGAGAAGCGCTACATCCTGGCCCCCAAGGGCCTCGAGGTCGGTCAGACCATCATGTCCGGTTCTGACGCCGACATCAAGCCGGGCAACGCTCTGCCCCTCGCCGACATCCCCGTCGGTACGCTTATCCACGCCGTCGAATTCCAGCCGGGCAAGGGCGCTGCTATCGCCCGTTCCGCCGGTAACTCCTGCCAGCTGATGGGTAAGGAGGGCAAGTACGCTATCGTCCGTATGCCTTCCTCCGAGATGCGCCGCATCCTCGTTACCTGCCGCGCCACCGTCGGTGAGGTCGGCAACGCCGATCACTCCAACATCGTCATCGGCAAGGCCGGCCGTAAGCGTCACATGAACGTGCGCCCGACCGTCCGCGGTACCGTCATGAACCCTGTCGACCACCCGCACGGCGGTGGCGAGGGCAAGAACCACACCTCTGGTCGTCCCTCTGTTACCCCCTGGGGTAAGCCGACGAAGGGCCTTCGTACGCGCAAGAAGAAGAAGGTCTCGAACCAGCACATCATTCGTCGCCGTAAGAAGTAATTTCGGATACCGAGTTTTAGGAGAAAGCACTTATGAGCAGAAGTCTCAAAAAGGGCCCGTTCGTGGAGACTCGCCTTCTCTCGCGTATCACCGCGATGAACGAGGCTGGCAAGAAGGACGTCGTGAAGACCTGGTCCCGCGCGTCCACCATCTTCCCCGAGATGGTTGGTCACACCATCGCCGTCCACGACGGCCGCAAGCATGTGCCCGTGTATGTTACCGAGTCCATGGTTGGTCACAAGCTCGGCGAGTTCGCGCCGACTCGTACGTTCCGTGGCCACAAGGCCAAATAGGGGGTTAACCGTAAATGGCAACTAAGTCTATTGAAACTGAGGCCACCGAGGTTCGCGCCGTCGCTAAGTACGTGCGTGTTTCCCCCAGCAAGGCCCGCCTGGTGGTCGATCTGATCCGCCGCAAGCCTGTCGCTCAGGCCTTCGACATCCTCCACTTCTGCGACCGCGCCGTCGCCGTGGATGTCGAGAAGGTTCTCCGTTCCGCCGTTGCGAACGCCGAGAACAACAACGGTCTGCGTGCCGACAACCTTGTTGTCGCCGCTGCCTATGTTGACGAGGGTCCGACGCTTAAGCGCATCCGTCCCCGCGCCAAGGGTTCCGCTTCTCGCATTCTGAAGCGTACTTCCCACATCACCGTCGTCGTTGCTCCTCGAAAGGAGGCGTAAAGCTGTATGGGTCAGAAAGTCTACCCCACCGGCTTCCGTCTTGGCATCACCGAGAACTGGCGCTCCCGCTGGTTCGCAGAGAAGGATTACGCTAAGACCCTCGGTAACGATCTCGAGATCCGCAAGTACCTCGAGAAGCGTCTTTCCCGCGCAGCTGTCTCCCGCGTCGAGATCGAGCGCGCTGGCGACAAGGTAAAGGTCATTATCCTCACCGCTCGCCCCGGCGTTGTCATCGGTAAGAAGGGTGCCGAGATCGATACCCTCCGCACCGAGCTCGAGAAGGTCGCTGGCGTCTCCAAGGGCCAGCTCTCCGTCGACGTTGTCGAGATCAAGCGCCCCGAGCTCGACGCCAACCTCGTTGCTCAGTCTATCGCCGAGCAGCTCGAGGGCCGCGTTGCCTTCCGTCGCGCTATGCGCAAGGCTGTCCAGTCCGCCCGCAAGGCCGGCGCTAAGGGCATCCGTATCCAGTGCTCCGGTCGTCTCGGCGGTGCCGAGATGGGCCGTCGTGAGTGGTACCGCGAGGGTCGCGTGCCTCTGCACACCCTCCGTGCCAAGATCGACTACGGCACGGCTGTCGCCAGCACCACCATGGGCGCTTGCGGCGTGAAGGTCTGGATTTACCTGGGCGAGAAGCTCCCGGGCCAGCCTGTTCCCAACCCTGCACTCGAGGGCTCTTCCCGTCCTCGTCGTCGTAACTCCGAGAGGAGGGGTCAGTAGTGCTTGCCCCTAAGCGTATTCTTCACCGCAAGGTGCAGCGTGGCTCCATGAAGGGCCAGGCCAAGGGTAATACCGAGCTGCATTTCGGCGAGTTTGGTATCCAGGCTCTCGAGGCCCATTGGATCACCAACCGTCAGATCGAGGCCGCTCGTATTGCCATGACCCGCTACATGAAGCGTGGCGGTCGTGTCTACATCACGATCTTCCCCGATAAGCCCATCACCAAGAAGCCTGCCGAGACCCGCATGGGTTCTGGTAAGGGTAACCCCGAGGAGTGGGTGGCCGTCGTCAAGCCCGGCCGCATCATGTTCGAGGTCAAGGGCGTGCCCGAGGAGGTCGCTCGCGAGGCTCTGCGTCTTGCACAGCACAAGCTTCCCATCAAGACCAAGATTGTTGCTGCCAAGAACGCTGAGCAGCGCATCGAGAAGGAGATGGCTGAGGAGGCCGCTCTCGAGGCCAAGTGGGCTGCTGAGGACGCCGCCGCCGCCAAGGAGGAGAACTAATGAAGCCCGCAGAGATTCGTGAGCTCTCGGACGCTCAGCTCGTTGAGAAGCTGAAGGAAATGCGCGCCGAGCTCTTTAACCTTCGTTTCCAGATGGCCACTAGCCAGCTGGACAACACCGCTCGCGTCAACACCGTGAAGAAGGACATCGCTCGCGTCCTCACGGAGCAGCGCGCCCGCGAGATCGCAGCGGAGAAGTCCGCTGTCGCCGAGTAGGACCTAAGGAGAGAACATGACTGATTCGCGTAACTCGCGTAAGGTCCGTACGGGTGTCGTTACCTCCGTCTCCGGTGCCAAGACCATTGTTGTCACCATCACCGAGCGCAAGCGTCACCCTAAGTACGGCAAGATGATGACCAGCTCCAAGAAGCTGCACGCTCACGACGAGGAGTGCACGGCTGGCGTGGGCGACACCGTCCGCGTTATGGAGACCCGTCCTATGTCCAAGATGAAGCGTTGGCGCCTCATCGAGGTCGTCGAGCGCGCTAAATAAGCAGTCGCTCTTACGACTTGTACGTTTCCGAAGATGTGCGTATGCCTGGCTTGCATACCACGGGCCGTATAAAGGCTGCGCACCTCTCTTCGGTTCTTAGTTCGGAGGAACATCTACCATGATTCAGATGCAAACCATGCTGAACGTCGCCGACAACTCCGGCGCTCGCAAGATTCGCTGCATCAAGGTGCTTGGCGGTTCCAAGCGTCGTTATGCAGGCATCGGCGATGTGTTCATCGGTGCTGTCCAGGAGGCTACCCCTGGCGCCAACGTCAAGAAGAAGGACGTTGTCCGTTGCGTCGTCGTTCGCACCGTTAAGGAGATCCGCCGCAAGGATGGCTCCTACATTCGCTTTGATGAGAACGCCTGCGTTGTCATCAACAACGATGGTTCGCCCGTCGGCACCCGTATCTTCGGGCCCGTCGCTCGCGAGCTTCGTGACAAGAAGTACATGAAGATCGTCTCGCTCGCTCCCGAGACCCTGTAGTTAGGGGAGATATATGTATATCAAGAAGGGCGATAAGGTCCAGGTTCTCTCTGGTAAGGATCGCGGCAAGCAGGGCGTTGTCCTGCGTGCTCTCCCCGCCGAGAACAAGGTCGTTGTCGAGGGCGTTTCGGTCGTCAAGAAGGCCGTCAAGCCCAACGCTGCCAACCAGCAGGGCGGCATCGTTTCGCAGGAGGCTCCCATCGATGCCTCCAACGTCAATCTCGTCTGCCCCGAGTGCGGTAAGGTTACCCGCGTCGGTCACGAGAAGGACGGCAAGAACAAGCTGCGCGTCTGCAAGAAGTGCGGCCACAAGTTCTAAGCTGCCCGCAACATCAAGTTGCTAGCAAAGGCCCGGATGCCCCACGGCACCCGGGTCTTTTTCTATCCCTACTCATTGGGGACAGACTTAAATGAGTACCCTAACTGGGTAAGCATAAATGAGCGGGTCGTGCTGTATAAATTGCTTGTGTGCGCGTTTATGCGCGTTAGATTGCGTTTAATTACGCACCTATGCGTATATATGAGCCGTTTACGGGGCAATAATGACCGTTTAGCGGTGAGATACGCAAGAACGCGCACAGACGCGCGTGTTTGTGCGAATATAGAGCTGTCAGAAATGCAAGACGTTCTATGACACAGGAGACACATAATGGCAGATTCCAAGCAGGCTCCATTCGACGCCGCGGCAGCCGCCAAAGCAGCATTTGCTTCGGTCCAGGACAAGCCGTTCCCTAACGACATCTTTACGGCTCCCGAGCTCCGCTGGGCTGTGATCGGTTGCGGTGTTATCGCCAACCAGATGGCCCAGTCTCTCGCTCTTGCCGGCCGCAAGCTTGCGGGCGTTGCCAACCGCACACTGTCCAAGGCTCAAGTTTTTGCAGAGCAGTATGGCGTTGAGAAGGTCTATGAAACGGTCGAGGACCTCTACGCCGATCCGAACATTGACGCAGTCTATATCACCACGCCGCACAACACTCACATCACCTACCTGCGATCCGCTCTGGCAGCCGGTAAGCATGTGCTCTGCGAGAAGGCCATTACCCTCAATTCCGCTGAGCTTGACGAGGCCCGCGCCATTGCCGACGAGCACAACGTGGTCCTCATGGACGCCACCACGGTGCTCCACATGCCTTTGTATCAGGAGCTGCGCCGCCGCATGGATGCCGGCGAGTTTGGCCGCATGAACCTCGCTCAGCTCAACTTTGGTAGCTACAAGGAGTACGGCGACCTGACCAACCGATTCTACAATCGCAACCTCGCCGGCGGTGCCATGCTCGATATTGGCGTATACGCCCTGTCCGTCATGCGTCTCTTTATGGCAAGCCAGCCCGCTGAGGTCATTTCGCTGGGCAACACCTGCGAGACCGGCGTTGACGTTGCGGGCGGCATCGTCTGCCGTAATGCCGAGCAGCAGCTGGGCGTTGTGAGCCTCACACTCCACTCCAAGCAACCCAAGCGCTCGATTATTAGCTTCGACAAGTGCTATATCGAGGTCAACGAGTATCCGCGCGCCGATCACGCGACCATCGTGTGGACTGCGGACGGCCACCGCGAGGAGGTCCACGCCGGCACCGAGGCTTACGCCCTTTGCTATGAGATGGCCGATCTTGAGCAGGTCGTTGCCGGCGACGACTCTAAGCGCGAGCTGCTGGATTATGCTTCTGATGTTATGAAGCTTATGACCAAGCTTCGCGCCGATTGGGGAGTCGTGTACCCCGAGGAGGAGTAAGCGATGCTAGCGGAAGATAGGCTCAATGCGATTGTGTCGATGGTGCAGCAGGCTGGCTCGGTTACTGTGCCAGAGCTTGCCGATACCCTGGGCGTGACGGCGTCTACCATTCGGCGCGACCTGCAGGCGCTCGACCGCGCACACCGCATCGCCAAGGTCCACGGTGGGGCGACGAGTCTTGAGCGCGCGCACGTGACGCGCGACCTAACGATCAGCGAGCGCAGCGATCTCCATAACGACGACAAGGAGCGTATCTGCGCCCGTGCGGCGGCGCTTGTGGAGCCCGATAGCTTTGTGTATATCGATTCGGGCTCCACGACCCTCAAGCTCATCGAGCATCTTCCGCGCCTTGAGGGCGTCACCTATGTGACTGATTCCGTGCTCCACGCTCAGCACCTCGCTTTGCGCGGCATGCGCACCGTTGTGCTGGGCGGCGAGCTCAAGCCAGAGACCGAGGCGCTCGTCGGACCCGATGCCTTGGCAACCCTGGACCGCTATAACTTCAACTGTGGCTTTTGGGGTTCTAACGGCATTGCCGCCGAGCAGGGCTTCACGGCGCCCGATATCGAGGAAGCGCAAGTAAAGCGTATCTCGATGCGCCATACGGCCAAACGCTTCGTAATCTCGGACGCCAGTAAATTTGGCATGGTGGCGCCCGTCAAGTTCGCGGACTTCCGCGACGCAACGATTATTACCGCAGGCGAGGTCCCCGCCAAGTACCGGGCAATGGACAACGTCATCACGGTCTAACAGCAGGGGACGGGCTAAGGCCAAAGCCACCACAAAGCTGCCTGTCCCCATTGTGGTGGTTAGAAATGGAAACCGAGTAGTTTTCTCAATAGAAAAGCGGCAACGTCCATCACGGGCGTTGCCGCTTTCGTTGTCTACCGGTTTTGTCTACGTCTGTAACAACTGGACCGTTAAAAGTGGGCTAGGTGTTGCAGATTGAGATACTTCCGAACCGCGCCGTTCCTTTGTCTCAATCTGTAACATCTGGGACCGATTTTGCCGAGTTACTGTTACAGATCGAGATTTTCCCTTGAGGGGGATTCGAATGTCTCGATCTGTAACAGATAGACCGGAAAATGGGTTCTAACTGTTACAGATCGAGACGTTTTGGGACCGCGGTTGAACCATTGCGGCAAAACCACCGCGAAGGCGCCTGTCCCCATTGTGGTGGTTTAGGGCTCCCAGGGGCAGGGGGCTTCGATGTGGATGTGCTCGCCGGTTACGGGATGCGTGAAGGACACGCTGTGGGCGTGAAGCATGAGGCCACAAGGACGCGGCGTGCCGTACAGGTCGTCGCCAACCAGGGGATGGCGCTCGCTTGCCAGGTGCACGCGGATCTGGTGCTTGCGGCCGGTGAGTAGCTCGACATCGATATACGAACGCGCGGGCAGGCCTCGGCGGCTCTTAAGGCGCTTGAGCACCTTCACGCGCGTCTGTGACGGCTTGCCGCTGGCGCCGACACGCATCTTGCGGCTATCGTGGCGATCGCGGGCGATGGGCTTGTCGATGAGCTTCTCGTTCCAGTCGATCTTGCCCTCGGCCAGCGCCAGGTAGTGCTTTTCGAAAGCGTGGTCGATAATCATCTGGTCAAAGGCGGGCTGCGTCTGCTTGTCGAGCGAGAACAGCACCACGCCGGTGGTGTCACGGTCCAGGCGATTGAGCGGCTGCATGTCGGTCGCGGCAAAGCCGTCGCCCATCGCCAGCAGCAGGTCGCTGGCGTAGTCGGTGAGCGTGCGCTCGCCGGTGCCGTCGCCGTGGACGATCATGCCGGCGGGCTTGTCGATGGCCATGAGCCAGGCGTCGCAGTAGAGGACTTGAGGTTCTTCGTTCACGTGTAAGCCTTTCGGTTAACTGATTCCCACAAACATGCAGCCCGAGGTTGCTCCGCGCAGACGGGCGGCGGGCTTGCGGCCGGCTTGAGCTGCCTCGACGGCGCGACGGACGCGAGCGACGGCACGGCCAATCTCATCGGCCTCGAGCAAGGTTCCGTCGACCATAAGACGACGGACGCCGGCGTCGAGCAACTGCGGTACCTGCGGCGTAAGGTCGATGGGGTAGGCATCGTACAAGCGAGAGCGGCCATGGATGTCGGTGCGCACGGGCATGACCTTGCCGTCGATATTCTTGAGCGACAGCTTGCGGGCGCGCAGGCGGCAGTTGGCGCAATCGTGGATGCAGCCATTGGCCACCTGCAGGATGCAGTGCTCGCTCGTCATAACGCGCGGGCGGCCAAAGACGGTGATGCCCAGAGCCGCGGGCGCGGCGGCGCCGAGCGAGACAATCTCGTCGAGCGTGATCTCGGGCGAGAGCCAAAACGCACTGGCTCCGCGCTCGGCAAGCGCCTCCATGCAGGGCGTGTTGTGCACCGGCAGGCAAGAGCGAATCTCGGCCGTGGCGCCAACCTGGGCGGCCAGGGCAAGCTCAGAGATGTTGCCAATAGCGACCGTGGCGCCGGCAACAACCCACGGGTCGACGCGTACGTGGTCAACGGCGCGGCAGACCTCGTCGAGCACGGGTACGATGCCCTGCTCAAATGCATCGGCGGGGGAGAGCTCGGCCGCATCGAGCGCGTCGGTGGTCATATTGATGCGCGTTGCACCCTCGGCGCGAGCGGCTTCGGCGGCCTCGAGCGAGGTGACGGTGGCGCAGATCTGCGGCTCATCGCGGTAGTGCTCGGGCGCGGGGCGGGAATCACTGGTTACAATCGCCGGCAGCTCGAGCGTTTTCGCGCGCTCCTCGTACGGTGCCAGAATGGCCTCTTCCAGCGCCTTACAAGCGGCGGCGCGCACCTTGTGCACGGCGGAAAAGCCCATACCGCAGCCGGCGTCGAGCGAAACGTCAAAGCTTGCGGCCTCAAAGGGAGAGGAGCCCATGCGCCCGACGTGCTCAACCAGATCGGATGCCTCGACGGCGCGGGTCTTGGCAGCCTCGACGGTAAAGCCCGTGGCCGTGGCCGTAAGCGAAGGATCGTCGCAACAGGTGAGCGCAACGGCAAACGGCTCGCCCAGACGCGCCACAACGGACACGTCTACGGCGCGGCGGCGCAGCACATCGCGCTTGAGCGCGGCGCCGGCGGCGTCGATGGCACGCTGACTGCGAATCACGCGGACGCGGCAACCCTCGGGCATGCTGCGGGGCACGCGGCATTCGATGATGTCGCCCGCGGCGGCATCATCGGCGGCAATGGTGGTCAGGAACTGGTCAAATTCGTTATCGTGGCGAAGCTCCAGCAGGTCGCCCTTGCCCACGGGCTCAAACAGCTCAATGCGGGCGATGGCGGCGCGGCGACGGCGATCGTCGGGCTTGAGTCCGCGTACATCGCGGTTGGCCAGGCGACTGCCCAGCACCGTGCCCACAATCTGGCCGCGGTTGTTGGAGCGCTCGTAGCTCATCATCTCGTCGCCAGAGGTGCCATCCTGGTAGGCGTGCGTAAAGTCGCGATTAAAGCAGCGCTTGAGCTGGCGCTGGCGGGCGGCATCCTCATCCTTAGAGGTCGAAACATCGGCAAGCATGTCATCAATCTGATGACGGTACACGTCGACGATGGAATACACGTAATCGGGGGCCTTCATGCGGCCCTCGAGCTTGAGCGATGCGGCGCCGGCGTCATACAGACGGCGAACAAGCTGCGACGTGTTGGTGTCGCGCGGGCACAGCGCGCGCCCGCGACCGGCGGGGGAGAGCGAGCGGCCGTTCTCGTTGATCAGCTCGTAAGGCAGGCGACAGGGCTGAGCGCACATGCCGCGGTTGGCCGAGCGGCCCGCCATGGCAAAACTCGAGAGCAGGCATAGGCCCGAGTAGCAAAAGCAGATGGCGCCATGGCTGAAGACCTCAAGGTCCACATCGGGCGCGGCGTCGTGAATGGCGGCGATTTCGTCGATGGAGAGCTCGCGCGAGAGAGTCACGCGGTCGGCGCCCTGCTCACGGCACCAAAGGGTTCCGCGGTCGTCGTGGATGTTCGCCTGGGTCGAGATATGTGTCTCGATGCCGGGCATGGTGCGCTTGACCTCAAAGAACAGACCCCAGTCCTGGATAATGAAGGCATCGGCGCCCAGCGTGGAGCAGCGATGAATGAGCTGCAGTGCATCGCCCATCTCGGACTGCTTGATGACGATGTTGACCGTGACGTAGACGCGCGACCCGGCTAGATGCGCGGCGCGGCAGGCTTGCTCAAAGGCCTCGTCGGTAAAGTTGGTTGCCTTGCGGCGGGCGTTGAAGCTGCCCATGCCGCAGTAGATGGCGTCTGCCCCGGCGGCGAGCGCGGCGGCAAAGGGCTCCGGGCCTCCGGCGGGGGCCAAAAGCTCGGGCCTGCGGTTAGTGGTTCGGCTGGCGGTTGCGGTCATATCCTGCCTTTCAAAATGCTCAGATATTCAAAAGTATAGTGGCGTCGCTGCGATGGACGATGCCCGCAGCCTAAGCAGGACAAAGTCTTCAGCAGCTTGGACTGGCTGCTCCACATGAGAACCGTTCAGCGGTTCGGGGAAACCGTTGGGCGATAAAATATTCTCGCAAGCTGATAATATTCTTGCATCAAACAGAAACCTTGAGTACTATCCCAATCAAGCGCGGTGTTCAGACCGAACTGTGCCTCCCGGTGTGAACACCGCGCTCACGCTCTCTCAATTGATCGTAAGGAGAAAAACATGAGCAAGACCGTCGTGTCTTCCGATAACGCACCCGCAGCCATCGGCCCGTATTCCCCCGGTATCCAGACCGGCAACATGGTGTTCCTGTCCGGCCAGCTGGGCATCGACCCCGCAACCGGCAAGCTGCCCGAGGGCGTCGAGGCCCAGGCCAAGCAGTCCCTTGCTAACGTCGAGGCTCTGCTGACCGCTGCCGGCGCCACCTTTGCCGATGTCGTCAAGACCACGGTCTACCTGGCCGACATCGCCGACTTCGCTGCCGTGAACGAGATCTACGCCTCCAAGTTCGAGGCCCCGTTCCCCGCGCGCAGCGCTTTCCAGGTTGCCGCCCTTCCGGCCGGCGGTCTGGTTGAGATCGAGGTCGTCGCCGCTCTCTAAGGCGTTGGCAACAACTAAACATGACATGCAAAAAGACCCTGCAGTGCGAGCTGCAGGGTCTTTTGTCAAGCGATGCGACAAAAATGATCCGTTTTCCTCCGCTCCCAAGGAATCAGCGGGTTAGCCTTCCTTGCGGACTTTTTGCAGGTAGCGGTAGACGCTGGGCTCCGAGATGCCCAGCGCGGTGGCGGCGCAGGCCACGGCTCCCTTGAGCATGAACACCCCGTTGCCGTTGAGGTGGCGAATGACGTCCACGCGGTCGCTCTGACCAAGCGACGCTACATCCAGCCCGCGCGCGCTCAGCAACTCGGTAATGCTGCGGTCGATGAGCTCCTGTGTAGACTCCGAAAGACTTTCGACTTCGATAGACGCAGGCTCCGCCTGCCTGGGCACAGCGTCGAAGCATGCCATGAGCTGCTGCGCCATGGCGTTGATGGAGCGCACGGTCGAGAGGTCGGTGTTGACGCAGAGCATACCGACGATCTCGTCATTCTCGCGGATAAAGTACGTCGCCGACTCCAGCGTCTTGCCACCGGCACCGCGCCCCTCGTAGCCCGTAATAAACGGCAGGTCGCGATACTTGGCGTCGTGCATGATCTTGAGTGCCAGATCGGTGGCGGGGCCGCCGACCTTGCGGCCGCTCACGATGCCGTTGCGAATATCGACGATGGCGTGGTCGGGATCCGAGAAATCGTGCAGCACGATTTCGCTGTTCTTACCGAGTATCTGCTCCAGGAAATCGACCATCGGCAAAAAGCGACGTACGGTCTCGTTCACGGGCAACTCCTTGGGGTGAAATCGGAAATGTTCATAACAATTTTTTCTCATGGTAACACGCCATTCCTCATCTCGCATATTCGCAGGTACATTGCGTAATACAGACGAACGGTAGGAATTTGGCGGTAAACGGTCGACCAAAAGAAAAGTTAGATGTTATTTTGACCAGACACTTTCCTGACCTGCGGAAATGTATTGTCTCAGCTCAAGAATAGTATGATAACAAAAAATTATTATTGAGAATGAGAATCATCTTTAATACGATATGCAACGAAGGCACAACCTCAACCCCGCACTGCGTCACAATAGAGCGTTAGATGCGAAAACAACTATTTCGAGGATTGGTGGTCAAATGACCCAGGAGACGGTTACGAACGGCACTGAAGCCCTGTTCACTCGTGAAGGCATGCCTCCCGTTAAGGAAATGATCCCGTGTGCCCTTCAGCACGTACTGGCTTCGTTTGCCGGTATCATCACCCCGGCTGTCATCATGGCTGGCGTCTACGGCTTTAATAGCCAGCAGAGCACCGACATCATCCAGGTCGCGCTCATTCTTTCGGCAATCGACACGGCCCTTCAGGCCTTCGCTCCCTTCCGTCGCATCGGCGGCGGCCTGCCCATCGTCATGGGCGTTTCGTTCGCGTTCCTCCCGGCCCTCCAGGCCATGGGTGCCTCGGGCTTTAGCTTTGGCGCTCTGCTGGGCGGCGAGATCGTCGGCGGCGCCGTCGCGGTCCTCTTTGGTCTGGCCTACAGCAAGATCAAGTGGCTGTTCCCGCCCGTCGTGACCGGTACGGTCATCTTCTCCATCGGCGTTTCGCTGTATCCCACGGCCGTCAAGTATATGGCCGGCGGTATGGGTACGCCGCTATGGGGCACCCCGCAGGCCTGGTGCGTCGCTCTTATCACCTTCGCCGTGGTCTTTGCGCTCGCCAACTTTGGCAAGGGCACGCTCAAGCTGGGATCCGTGTTCTTTGGCATGATCGTTGGCATGATCGTCTCCATCCCCTTTGGCATGATCGACTTCTCCAGCGTCGCCACCGCTCAGGTCTTCGCCCTTCCCAAGCTCATGCCCTACGCGCTCGAGTTTGATCCCGAGGTCTGCATTACCCTCGCCGTCGTGTTCCCCATGGTTGCTATCCAGGTTATCGGTGACGTCTCCGCCGCCTGCCTGGGCTCCATCGACCGTATGCCCACCGAGCGCGAGCTCTCCGGCGCCATCGTGTCCCAGGGCCTTACCTCTATGGTCGGCGGCCTGCTGGGCGGTCTTCCCACCAGCGCCCTTGGCCAGAACGTGGGCATCATCTGCTCCAACAAGGTCGTCAACAAGTGGGTCTTTGTGATCATCGCGGCCGTCTTTGCCATCGCCGGTCTGTTCCCGCAGCTCTCTGCCGTCCTTTCCGCTATCCCGCAGCCCGTCATCGGCGGCGCGACCGTCGGCGTCTTTGGCACCATCACCATGAACGGCGTGCGCATGTTCACCCGCGAGGGCCTCACGCAGCGCACTACCACTATCGTCGGCACCTCCGTCGTCTTTGGCCTGGGTATCTGGATGGCCAGCGGTTGCCTTGCCGGCGAGGGTATGCCCGCCTGGGTGTCCACCGTCATCGGCTCCAATGCCGTAACCCCCACCGCCATCATGGCCATTGTCCTTAACCTGATCCTTCCGCAGACGCCGGTCGTGGCTCAGCACATCGATGCTGCCAAGGACGCTGCCGTGGATCTGGTCTTGCCCGAGAGCAAGAAGTAACCAATTCGGTGCTATTCGTCGGCGGACGCATCGCCTCGTCCGCCGACGCCATGCGGCGCCAAGCCGCACTTCAAAGGGTTTGTCCCTTTGGTGAAGCGTTGACGGGAGAGGGCCCGTTTCCGGTGTAGGCCGGCGCTTCGCACTCCGCCATGTCAGAGGTGTCAAACCCCGCCCCTGATGTTGAAGGGAGCATCCATGCTTCTGGTCGCTAACGGTTCCGTCTTTACTCGCAACGCTCAGACCCCGTTCATTCCAAACGGTGCGGTCGCCATTGACGGAGATACGATCGTCGAAGTAGGTCCCGAGTGCGAGCTCAAGGCCAAGTACCCGGATGCCGAGTACGTCGACGCCCAGGGCAACCTCATCATGCCCGGACTTATCAACTGCCACACCCACATCTACTCGGGTCTGGCCCGCGGCCTTGCCATTAAGGGCTGCAACCCCACCAACTTCCTGGAGAATCTTGAGCAGCAGTGGTGGAAGATCGATGACAACCTGACGCTCGACGGCACCAAGGCCAGCGCCTATGCCACGATTCTTGACTCCATCCGCGATGGCGTCACCACAATCTTCGATCACCATGCGAGCTTCTGCGAGATCCCGGGAAGCCTCTTCACCATTAAGGACGCAGCTCAGGAGCTGGGCATGCGTTCGTGCCTGTGCTACGAGGTCTCTGATCGCCGCGGCCAGGAAAAATGCGACCAGGCCATTGCCGAGAACGCCGAGTTTGCCCAGTGGGCCGCCAAAGAGCGTCGCGATAACGACAACCACATGATCGCCGCCATGTTTGGCGGACATGCTACCTTTACGCTGTCGGACGAGACCATGGATAAGATGGCCGAGGCCAACAACGGCCTGACCGGCTTCCACATCCACGTGTGCGAGGGCATGAACGACGTGTGGGATTCCCGCCTCAACCGCGGTGGTATCAGCCCCGTCGAGCGCCTGCTGCAGCACAACCTGCTGGGTCCCGACACCATGCTCGGCCACTGCATCCACGTGACGCCTGCCGAGATGGATATCGTCAAGGAGTCCGGCACCTGGCTCGTCAACAACCCCGAATCCAATATGGGCAACGCCGTGGGCTGCGCCCCCGTGCTCGAATTCTTCCGCCGCGGCATTCCTGTGTGCATGGGTACCGACGCCTACACCCACGATATGCTCGAGAGCCTTAAGGTCTTCCTGATCATTCAGCGCCACAACGCCGCCATGCCCAACGTGGGCTGGTGCGAGGCCATGACCATGCTGTTCGAGAACAACGCCAAGATGGCGAGCAAGTACTTCGATCGCAAGCTCGGTGTGCTCGAGGCCGGCGCTGCCGCCGACGTCATCGTCATGGACTACAAGCCCTTTACGCCGCTGAGCGAGGAGAACATCGACGGCCACATGCTCTTTGGCATGATGGGCAAAAACTGCCGCACCACCATCATCAACGGCCGCGTCCTGTACAAGGATCGCGAGTTCGTTGGGATTGATGAGGACAAGATCAACGCGTGGACCATGGCTGAGTCCAAGAAGCTCTGGAGCACGCTCAACGATCGCGCCTACTAATTACAAGTAGATTCACGCGCGTCGGATGTTTCGCCGCATCCGACGCGCGTATAGGCGGCCTCCGCGGGGTCGCCGGCGCTGTGCTAGCGCTACACCGTATTTGCGCCCGCCGCGCGGTCTCGCCGGGCGTTACAGAGAGGAGCTCATTATGAGCGACATCATGAGGCCGATCCCGTTTTCGCAGCTGATGAACTGGATCATCGAGGAGCACAAGACTCAGGGCGCCGTCTTTGGCGTGCGCAAGATGGTCACGACCAACCAGGAGGGTGCGCTTCCCATTTTTGACGAGCGCATCGAGACTCCGTTTGGCCCGGCCGCCGGTCCCAACACGCAGCTGGCCCAGAACATCGTGGCCTCTTATGTGGCTGGTTCCCGCTTCTTTGAGCTTAAGACCGTTCAGGTTATGGACGGCGAGGAGCTCTCCAAGTGTGTGAACAAGCCCTGCATCGTGGCGCAGGACGAGTGCTACAACTGCGAGTGGTCGACCGAGCTCGAGGTTCCGCAGGCCTTTGCCGAGTACGTGAAGGCATGGTTTGCCTGCCACCTGATCGCTCGCGAGTACGGCCTGGGCAGCCCGGACGGCTTTGTCTTCAACATGTCCGTGGGTTATGACCTGGAGGGCATCAAGAGCCCCAAGGTCGACGCCTACATCGAGGGCATGAAGGACGCCAGCGGCTCCGACGTCTGGAACGAGTGCCGCGCATGGGCGCTCGCCAACCTGGACAAGTTTGAGCATGTCGACGCCGCGTTCGTCGAGTCCATCCCGGCACGCGTCTCCAACTCCATCACCGAGTCTACCCTGCACGGCTGCCCGCCGGCCGAGATCGAACGCATCGCGACCTATCTGATCACCGAGAAGGGCCTCAACACCTACATCAAGTGCAACCCCACACTGCTGGGCTATGAGTTTGCCCGCCAGCGCCTCAACGAGCTGGGCTTTGACTACATCGTCTTCGATGACACGCACTTCCGCGAGGACCTGCAATGGGCCGACGCCGTGCCTATGTTCGAGCGCCTGATTGCCCTGTGCGCCGAGCGCGGCCTGGAGTTTGGCGTCAAGCTGACCAATACCTTCCCTGTCGATGTGACGAGGAACGAGCTGCCCTCCACCGAGATGTACATGTCGGGCCGTTCGCTGTTCTCGCTGACCATCGAGGCCGCCCGCCGCATTACCGAGCAGTTCGATGGCAAACTGCGCATCAGCTACTCCGGCGGTGCCACGGTCTACAACATCCGCGCCCTGTACGATGCCGGCATTTGGCCCGTTACCCTGGCGACCGACGTGCTCAAGCCCGGTGGCTACGAGCGCTTTAGCCAGATGGCCGGCGAGTTTACCGACCTGGATGGCAAGCCGTTCGCGGGCGTCTCGCTCGAGGCCGTGACCGCAATCCAGACCGACTCGCTCACCAACCCGCTCTACAAGAAGCCGCTGCGCCCGCTGCCCGACCGCAAGGTCGCCGGCAAGAGCCCGCTTTCCGACTGCTTTACCACGCCGTGCCGCACGAGCTGCCCCATCCAGCAGGATATTCCCGCCTATCTGGCGGCTGTTGACGAGGGCCGCTACGAGGACGCGCTCAACATCATCATCGAGCGCAACGCCCTGCCGTTCATTACCGGCACCATCTGCCCGCATCCCTGCGGCCGTGCCTGCGAGCGTGCGTTCTACGAGCCCGAGGGCGCCCAGATTCGCGCCAGCAAGCTCAAGGCCGCCCGCGAGGCCATGACCGCCGTGCTGCCCAAGCTGCGCGCCCAGGCCATCGCCAACGACGGCGAGCGCAACGTTGCCGTTATCGGCGGCGGCCCGGCCGGCCTGGCGACGGCGTTCTTCCTGACGCGTGCCGGCGTGCCCGTCACCATCTTTGAGGCCCGCGATTCGCTCGGCGGCGTGGTCCGTCACGTGATTCCCGAGTTCCGTATCGCGAGCGACGATATCTCCCACGATGCCGAGCTCTGCCTAGCCTTTGGCGCCAAGGTGCAGCTCAACGCTCGCGTTGATTCCATTGACGAGCTCAAGGACCAGGGCTTTACCGACGTGGTCGTGGCCACCGGTGCCTGGATGCCCGGCTCTGCGGGCCTGGGCGAGGGCGCCGAGCTCGACGTGCTGGAGTTCCTCGAGGCCGCCAAGAAGGGCGAGAAGCTCGAGCTGGGCGAGGACGTCGTGGTCATTGGCGCCGGCAACACCGCCATGGACGCGGCCCGCGTGGCCAAGCGCCTGGCCGGCGTGAAGAACGTGCGCCTGGTCTACCGCCGCACCAAGAAGCAGATGCCCGCCGACGAGGAAGAGCTTGATCTTGCTCTTGCCGATGGTGTTGAGTTCTGCGAGCTGCTGGCCCCCAAGGCGCTTAACGGCGCCGTGCTGACCTGCGACGTCATGGAGCTTGGCGAGCCGGATGCAAGCGGCCGTCGCAGCCCCGTCGCCACGGGCGAGACCGTCGAGCTTTCCGCCACCACGGTGATCTGCGCCGTGGGCGAGGGCATCGATGCCAGCCTGTACGATGCCGCGGGCGTTGAGCACGACCGTCGCGGCCGCCTTGCCGCCACCTCCACTGGCGTCGAGGGCGTCTGGGCTGCCGGCGACTGCCGTCGCGGTCCTGCCACCGTGGTCGAGGCTATCGCCGATGCTGCCGAGGTCGCCCGTGCCATCGCCGGTGTGGACTTTAACAAGTACGCCGACCAGAATGCTCAGGCCGGTCGCGAGGACACCTGCTACGAGCGCAAGGGGTCGCTGTGCCGCGACAAGCGCAACTGCACCAAAACCCGCTGCCTGGGCTGCGGCTCGGTGTGCGAGGTCTGCTGCGATGTGTGCCCCAACCGCGCCAACGTTGCCATTAAGGTGCCGGGTCTCGCCAAGCATCAGGTCGTCCACGTCGACGGCATGTGCAACGAGTGCGGCAACTGCGCTGTGTTCTGCCCCTACCAGGAGGGCCGTCCCTACAAGGACAAGCTCACCCTGTTCTGGAGCGAGCAGGACATGGAGAACTCCGAGAACGAGGGCTTCCTGGCTGTGGACGAGGACCACTTTAAGGTCCGCGTCGCCGGCACGGTCCGCACCGTCTCGGTCGATGCCGTCAACACCGGCCTTCCCGAGGCCGTCCGCCTGACCATCAGGGCTGTGCGCGACAACTATCCGTATCTCCTTAAGAAATAGGCGAGTCTCTTATGGCCAAATCCATTCAACATAACGTGGCCTACGTTGCCTGCGGAAGCGGTTGCGCCTCCGCAGGCGGCGACGCCCGCTGCAGCGAAGGCTGCATTGGCTGTGGCGCCTGCGTCACGGCCTGCCCCCACGGTGCCATTGCGCTGGTCGATGGCATCGCCCGCGTGGATCGCTCAAAGTGCACGGGCTGTGGCCTGTGCGGCATGGCGTGCCCGCAGCGCGTGATTGCCTTCGTTCCCGGCTACCAGAATATCCTGGTGCGCTGCAACAACACCGATAAGGGCGCCATCGCCCGTAAGATTTGCGATACGAGCTGCATCGGTTGCGGCATGTGCGCCAAAAAGTGCCCTGCCGGCGCTATCCGCATCGAGGACAACTGCGCCCATATCGACGGTGCGGATTGCCTGTCGTGCGGCATGTGCGCCGTCGTCTGCCCGCATGGCGCCATCCACGACCGCACCGGCATCGCCGCCGGCGTGTAGAAGGGAATCACCATGGCACAGGAATTCACTTTTACCGTTAACGGCGTCGAGCGCACGACGACCCAAAACAAACCGCTGCTGCGCTACCTGCGCGACGACCTGCATATCCATTCCGCCAAGGACGGCTGCTCCGAAGGTGCTTGTGGCACCTGCACCATCCATGTGGACGGTGCAGCCGTCAAGGCGTGCGTGCTGACCACCGCTCTTGCCGCCGGTCGCAACATCGTGACCGTCGAGGGCCTGCCCGAGGACGTGCGCGAGGCCTTTGTGTACGCCTTTGGCGCTGTGGGCGCCGTGCAGTGCGGTTTTTGCATCCCTGGCATGGTCATGGCGCTGTCTCTTATACACAT
>UQVD01000012.1 GCA_900544385.1 uncultured Collinsella sp. | reverse complement strand
GAGATACTGATCGGTCTCGTGGGCTCGGAGATGTGTATAAGAGACAGGGGTGATAGCTGGGCAGCGCCGTTACTTAGTTCAAGGGGTCAATGCCTTAACGGCGTCGACCCCTCTTCTTTTGCTTCGTACGCTGCTTAAGTGCCTCGGAAAGTCCGATAAGCGCCGTGAGGAGCGAGACCAAAGCGGTCAGGAGCTTCACGAAATCAATCAGATCGGTCATGGGCATCACCTCCCGTCGCATGGAGGGCGCTGCCCGGCACATGGAACTGCCGTCAACAACTGCCATTCTATCAAAGCGCGGTCATAAATACGAATATATGTTCGATAATAACAGCAACGTGATTCCCTCGAATAGCAGCCTTTCGTAAGGGCGGCAGAAGACGGCGCTGGGCGATTGGGGCTAGACGCGCAGGTCTTCGTCACCGAAAGCCCGTTTGATTAACCAGCCCTCTGTAGGTACACTGCATATTGATGGGCCCGGGATGACCGCTGATTCAAGTCACCGGGCCTAAATCTTTTTCATGCATTTGAATAGAGCGGGCAACTCTCTTGGGGCCGTCTGCATGGCGTGTGCCTGGCGCATGGTATTGCGCCCAGCTTTCATGTCCGCGCGGCCACCTATCCTTACGGCAATGTAGCCGCCTATGTAGCAAGCGGCAGGCAACGGAGAAAGGCCCTAACCGTGTCAGTTGAAAAGACGCCGGGTATCTCGGCTATCGATACGACGAACTTTGCGCGCCAGATTGTGCTGGACTTTGAGTTTGCGCCGGTGCCAAAGCAGCGCCAGCGCCGTGGACTGCGCAATGAGATTATCGAGGTCGGCGCCGTCAAGCTCGATTACCACGGCAACGTTATGGGCGAGTTCTCGCAGTTTGTGCAGACGGAATTTACCGAAGGCGTTGCGTTTCCCGTCCGCGAGCTTACGGGGATATCGGCTGTGGACACTGCGATGGCCGATCCGCTCTATGCGGTGATCAAAAGGCTCAGCGATTGGATTGGTCGCTACTCCGCCCAGGTGGTTTGCTGGAGCGGAGCGGATCGTCGACAGCTTTTGACCGAGTGTCAGGCAAAACACATCGACCTTTCCGCATTTCCTACGGACTGGGCCGACCTGCAGGCGTTTTACACCTCGATCATGGACGTGGGCAGCCACGGGCGCGTCTCTTTGAGTGACGCGGCAACGTGTTTTGGTTTTAACGCAAGCTTTATGCCGGTGAGCTTGTGTTCGATGCCACTTGTCGAGGCTGAGTGCAGGTCGGCGACTTGCTCGATGTCTGAGTTGCCCTTCGATCAGTTCTTGTCGAGCTCCTTTGGGCGGGAGAGGCAGCGATCTAGATATCCGCTCTTGGCATATGAGACAAGAAGCCCGTAAGACTGTGGCAATGTCAAAAGGCATACACAAGTGTCAGTCTTTTGACATCGTATGATTTTGGGGAGTGGCGTGCAGCGATCGCGCGCCACCATGACGGCGTAAGTGTTTGCTTTCGTTGTAGAATCTAACGATATGAGCATCTCGGTTGCTCCAGTGCTTCGATGCTCTGGTCTTTGGCGCCTTTCGTTCAGTGGAGGACTGACCGCAAGCGGCGTAAACAAGAAAGGGGACAATCGCAAATGAAAGCAACCGAGGCAAATCTACTCGACCTTATGGGCGTGGCGAAGATGCAGTTCGTCATTCCCGTGTACCAGCGAGTTTACTCGTGGAGTGTAAAAGAGTGCGAGGTGCTTTGGGATGACGTCATGCGAGCGGGTCGTGATGGCGTATCGCACTTCGTGGGGTCAATGCTTTATATCCCCGAGTCCGAGAGCTCTGCCACGAGCATTTCGCGTGTGCTTCTGATTGACGGACAGCAGCGCATGACGACGTTTTCGTTGATGATTGCAGCTTTGGCTGACTATTTGGAGAGCAACCCCGACAAGGCTGGCTTCCTTGGCGACCTCAAAATCTCGGCGCTGAGGAAAAATTACCTCTTTAACGATGACGACTACAACGGTCTGGCACGCTACAAGCTGGTGCTCTCGCAGGACGATAAAGAGACGCTGTTCTCCATCGTGTCTGGGGCTCCCGTGCCAGATGAAAAATCGGATCGCATTGTCGAAAACCATGCGTTCTTCCGTGAAAAGATGCACGGGAAATCATTCGACCCTGCAAGGCTTCGGGCGAGGCTAAACCGCGTGCAGGTCATCGACACTAAGCTCACCGCTGGCGTTGATAATGCCCAGCTCATATTTGAGTCCATGAACTCCAAGGGCAAGCCGCTCACGCCCATTGACCTCATCCGTAACTACGTTCTAATGTCGCTTCCCAACGACGAACAGACCAAGCTTTATGAGGGTTATTGGCATCCACTCGAGTGCTTGTTCGGAAAAGGCGGCGAGGACGAGTTCAATGCATTTATCTGGTACTGGCTGTGGCTTAAAGTTCCCAATAGGATGCCGAAGGAGAACGAGGCCTACTACGAGTTTAAGCGCTATTTCGCCGACGACTACGATGGTGACACCGAGGGCCTGCTTAAGGAGCTGCGCGGGTATGCACATAGATACGCCAGTCTGTTCCTTGGTAAGGAGAAGGACGACGGACTGCGCCGAGTGTTCGGCAGAATCGTAAGCCTCGACGTGAAGCAGATAAGGCCCCTCTTAATGTTGCTTTATTCGGCTTACGAGGGGAATGGACTAGACCGCAATGCGTTTTTACGTATCTGCGAGACTATCGAGTCGTTTCTGTTCAGGCGAGCGGTTTGCGGCAGACTTACCACGGGCCTAAATAATTTCTTTGCCGGCATGTATCGCAATCTCGAGCAGCAGGACGATATCGAGGAGTACGTTACGGCGATGCTCCTTATCCACAGCAGCGGTATGACCGCATACTTTCCGACAGACGAGCATTTTGTCGAGGAGTTTAAGACGCGTGACTGCTACAACCGCTTCTCTAAAAAGCGCTATTACCTGGAACGCATGGAGAACTGGCACCACCCGAAGGAGTCCATCTCAGCCGACGATTACCAGATCGAGAACATCATGCCCCAGACGATCGATGATGAGCACGGCTGGAAGGAATCGCTTGGTGAGAATTGGGAAGACGTCCACGACAGGCTGTGCAACAACTTGGGAAATCTTACGCTGACGGGATACAACCAGGAGTACTCAAACCGGTCGTTCTCGGACAAGCTCAATCTGCCTGACGTCGGATTTAAGTGCAGCCCGCTCTACCTAAACAAATCGATTGTCTCGCATGAAAAATGGGGTGAGGAAGAGATTGGGCAGCGCGCGGACGAGCTGGCGAAAGAAGCGTGCGAGATATGGAAGTATCCCGACCTCCCGGCAGACGTCGTCGACAAGTACCGTCCTTCTCGCGGGGAGTCTGACGAGGCGCCTATTTGGACTCTGCAGGAGAATCACCCCACTTTTGCCGAAGGCGGACTCAACCAGAAGCTTTTCGATGAGGTGCGCGAGTCTGTTCTGAGTGGTAATCCTTCGTGGGAGTCCTATATAGCCAAGTACTATGTAGGACTCAGGTCGGGCAAGCGAAAACTGCATGCCGTGCTAGAAGGCAGGACCAGCAACGGTGGTTGGATCGCCGTTGGCCTGGCAAAGAGCGTGGACGACCTAATTGATCCAGAGGACATGTGTCAGGACAAACGCGCACAGGGCGGATTTGGCCCGGGCTTACCCACTTACGTTGCGCTTCGGAACGCCGATGACATTCCTGCGGTGCTCGATCTCATAAAGCAGTGCTAGGTTGAAGGCCGGGAATCTAATTCCCGGCCCTTGCCAGCTCAAAATCGTCGATGGCCCATTCGCCCGTCTACGCCCCCACAATCCCGCGAGTCGCTTGATTTGGTTTACGGCCCTCAGTTTTCGGCATCTGTTACTCGTCGTCCCCGTCGTTGGGGTCGCCCTTGAGGGTGTTGATGTCCAGGTACTGGTTATCGTCCTCTTTTTGCTGGGTTTCCGACTCCGCTTGGGTGGGGCCGCGGAACAGCTGGAATCCCTCAAACGCAATGACGCCGAGCAGGGCAATGATAATGGCGATAAAGGCAACCTTGACTGCCTGCGGAAATTCCGAGAAACGCAGTGCCTTTTCCTCGGCGTAATAATCGGCGAAGCGCTCTTCGCCCGTGCTTTTGGTATACGCCGGCGCGGACGCGGCCTCCGTGTCATATTCCGGTGCAGGCGTGGCAGCGTACGGATCGTTGAGATAATCGCTCGATGCGGTGCCATAATCCTCGGTCTCGATGCGACCGGTGCCAGCATGGCCATCGGAATAATCGGAATATGCTGCACCGCCCTCATTGTCCGCGGCGCTCGTGTTGGCGGCAAAAAGCGGGTTAACTGGAACGTCGAGCGCCGGCATGCCGGTAGAGGTCTCATCCAGATCGGCTGCAGCCCAGGAATCGTAGGCAACCTGATGGGCAACGGGCTCATCGAGCCTTGCGACCGGAGGCTTGCGTGCCGCAGGAACAGGCAACTGCTGGGCGCTGTACATAACGGTGCTGTCGGCCGATTTGCCCTGCGTCGCTGCAGCGAGAAATGCCGCCGTCTCGGACGGGTCGCTTGCGGGGCGGGGAGTGGGCGTGGGCGCCGAAGTGGGTGCGGGCGTAGGCACGGGCGTCGAAACAGGCGACTGCGCAGGAGTCGGCGCAGGTGCGGACTTAGGCGCAAGTGCGGGATTGGGGCTTGACGGGCGAGCCCCGCCGTCGCCCATGAGTTCGTCGGCGGTCCACGGGCGATCATCCATCACGTCGTCAAGGCTCAGCGAAAACAGGTCGTCTTCACTCTCATCGAACATGTGGTGCACATGTCCAC
The DNA here is from genome assembly GCA_900544385.1 of uncultured Collinsella sp. GTDB lineage: Bacteria > Actinomycetota > Coriobacteriia > Coriobacteriales > Coriobacteriaceae > Collinsella. The sequence goes on along the minus strand of UQVD01000012.1, from coordinate 26,694 downwards.
CAATTGCCGGAATCAATCCGCGACCGGTGCATGATGCCTTGCTCAACGCCATTCTGTCCCATCCTTTCGAAATACTAATGACATCGATTATATGGAACTTCCCAAGCGGCCCGGTCTTGGATTCGCGCTTTCCAGAACTCGCACCCAAAAGGGGAGGGGCAATCCAGGCGAGTGCCTACTTGTCGCCGGCCGCCGCCTTGGCCTCATTGAGGTAGCTATAGAAGCTGTACTTGGAGATGCCAAAGAACTCGCAGGCGCGCTCGCTCGACTTGGAAATGAGGAAGGCGCCGCGACGGTCGAGGTAGCCAATGGCACGAATGCGCTCGTCTTTGGTCATGAGTGCCGCGGGCTTGCCCACAAACTGCTCGCACTCGTGCAGCAGGTCCTCGAGCAGGTCGCCGATGTTCTTGGTAATGGGCTCGGGCTCGGTATAGCCCGTGCCGCCGGTGCCGGTAAAGGCGTCGAGCGAACGCTCAAAAGCCTTCATGAGCGTAATGTCAAAGTTGATGCCCAAAATGCCGACGGGCTTGCCCTCGTCGTTGCGGATAAAGATGGTAGAGGACTTGAGCAGCTTGCCATCGGTGGTTTTGGTGAGGTATGGCTCGCGGTCGTGCACGTCGGTGGTGCCCTCGTGCATGGACTCAAACACAATATGGCTGGGGCCGTCACCCAGTTTGCGCCCGCTGACGTGGCCGTTTTCGATCACTACGATGGAGTGGTCCACGTCCTCGGTCTCCAGATCGTGGACGACGACTTCGCAGTTGGGGCCAAATTGGAGCGCTAGGCCGTGTGCTAGGCGCTTGTAAAACTCAATCTGTGCGGGGGTCATGGGTGCCTTCCTAAAAATTAGTTTGGGCACACTTTGCCATAAACCACACTTGACCGCAAACAAATCCATCAACAAGGCAATTCATGACCGTTCGGCGGCGAAAAAGTACCGATTACGGCAACAAACAATTCGTTAGGTATGCCAATCAAAAAGTGTGATAGAACATTACTAACAAACTTTTTGTTTGGCATCCACATAAAAGTTCAGCCGTGTGAATGGGATCGGGCTGAAACGCGTATGCGGGGGCCGGCAAGAGAGGACTTAAGGAGTTCACCGTATGGCCGATAAGATCCAGTGGGCGAGCAACACGATGCCCAAGAGCGATGACAAGCACTTGGGAATCATGAGTCTCGACCACGTGAAGAAGGCCCGTGCCTTCCACCAGTCGTTCCCCCAGTACACCGTCACTCCGCTTGCCCGCCTGGACGGCCAGGCCGCGCGCCTGGGCCTGTCCAACCTGTGCGTTAAGGACGAGAGCTATCGCTTTGGCCTCAACGCCTTTAAGGTCCTGGGCGGTTCGTTTGCCATGGCCAACTACATTGCCGACGAGACCGGCAAGGACGTTGCCGAGTGCACCTTCGATTACCTGACTTCCGATCAGCTGGCCAAGGACTTTGGCCAGGCTACCTTCTTTACCGCCACCGACGGCAACCATGGCCGCGGCGTGGCATGGGCTGCCAACAAGCTGGGCCAGAAGGCCGTCGTGCACATGCCCAAGGGTTCTACCAAGCCCCGCTTCGATAACATCGCCGCCGAGGGCGCCACGGTGACCATCGAAGAGGTCAACTACGACGAGTGCGTGCGCATGGCCGCCGCCGAGGCTGACGCCTGCGAGCGTGGCGTCATCGTTCAGGACACCGCCTGGGAGGGCTACGAGAAGATCCCGTCCTGGATCATGGAGGGTTACGGCACCATGGCTTCCGAGGCTGCCGAGCAGCTGCGCGAGATGGCCATCAACCGCCCGACGCACGTGTTTGTCCAGGCTGGCGTGGGTTCGCTCGCCGGCGCCGTGGTGGGCTACTTCACCAACCTGTATCCCGATAACCCGCCCACCTTCGTCGTGGTTGAGTGCGCGCCTGCCGCCTGCCTGTACAAGGGCGCTGCCGCCGGCGACGGCGATCCGCGCATCGTGGACGGTGACATGCCCTCCATCATGGCCGGTCTGTGCTGCGGCGAGCCCAACATCCTGGGCTGGGATATCCTGCGCAACCACGCCACCGCCTTCGTGTCCTGCCCCGACTGGGTCACCGCTCGCGGCATGCGCACCCTGGGCGCTCCCGAGAAGGGCGACCCGCGCGTCATCTCCGGCGAGTCCGGCGCTGTGACCACCGGCCTGGTCGAGACCCTCATGCTCGATCCCGAGTATGCTGAGCTCAAGGAACTCATCGGCCTGGACAAGACGAGCTCCGTGCTCTGCTTCTCCACCGAGGGCGACACGGACCCCGACCAGTATCGCCGCATTGTTTGGGAAGGCGAATATCCCACTTGCTAATCGTTGGGGCGGAGTAAATAGGTATCGCTCCGCCACCTCACAGGTAGATTCCTTCGTTTGAAAGGTTATGAACAATGGCTAAAGAACTCGATTTTGACGCAATCAAGGCTGCTGCTGAGTCTCATCGTGCTGATATGACTCGTTTCCTGCGCGCTATGATCTCCCATCCCTCTGAGTCCTGCGAGGAGGGTGAGGTTGTCGCTTGCATCAAGGCCGAGATGGAGAGCCTTGGCTATGACGAGGTCAAGGTCGACGGTCTGGGCAACGTCATGGGCTTTATGGGCGAGGGCGACAAGATCATCGCCATCGACTCCCACATCGACACCGTCGGCATCGGCAACATCGAGAACTGGGATGCCGATCCCTACGAGGGCTATGAGACCGACGAGATCATCTACGGCCGCGGCGGCTCCGACCAGGAGGGCGGCATGGCTTCTGCTACCTATGCTGCCAAGATGATGAAGGACATGGGCCTCATCCCCGAGGGCTACAAGATCATGGTCGTCGGCACCGTCCAGGAAGAGGACTGCGACGGCATGTGCTGGCAGTACATCTACAACAAGGACGGCATTAAGCCCGAGTTCGTCATTTCCACCGAGCCCACCGACGGCGGCATCTACCGCGGTCACCGCGGCCGCATGGAGATCCGCGTCGACGTTCACGGCACCTCCTGCCACGGCTCCGCGCCCGACCGCGGCGACAACGCCATCTACAAGATGGCCGACATCATCGCCGACGTCCGCGCCCTCAACAACAACGGCTGCGACGAGTCGACCGACATCAAGGGTCTCGTCAAGATGCTCGACCCCAAGTACAATCCCGAGCACTTCGAGGATGCCCGCTTCCTGGGCCGCGGCACCTGCACCGTCAGCCAGATCTTCTACACCAGCCCCAGCCGCTGCGCTGTCGCTGACTCCTGCGCCATCTCCATCGACCGTCGCATGACCGCCGGCGAGACCTGGGAGTCCTGCCTGGACGAGATCCGCAACCTGCCGGCAGCCAAGAAGTACGGCGACGACGTGAAGGTTTCCATGTACATGTACGACCGTCCGTCCTGGACCGGCGAGGTCTACGAGACCGAGGCTTACTTCCCCACGTGGATCAACAAGGAGACCGCTCCGCACGTCAAGGCCCTCGTCGACGCCCACAAGGCCATGTTTGGTGACGAGCGCATCGGCTGCGAGCCCAGCATGGACAAGCGCACCGGTCGCCCGCTGTGCGACAAGTGGACCTTCTCCACGAACTGCGTTTCCATCCAGGGCCGCTACGGCATCCCCTGCGTGGGCTTTGGCCCGGGTGCCGAGTCTCAGGCTCACGCTCCCAACGAGGTCACCTACAAGGACGACCTGGTCACCGCTGCCGCCATGTATGTAGCTGCCCTGAACCTCTACGATCCGAGCCAGGCCGATGGCGACGCCGCCGTGTTCCGCGCCGGTCTGACCAACAACAAGATCGATTAGTCCCATTCCTCGATTTTGTTGAGCCGGGGGCCGCTCGTGTCCCCGGCACCCCCTGTTGACTCGGGGCCCGCGGTCGTTATCTCCCATGCTTCCTCAACGGTGGCGGGTCCTCGTCATGGTGCTCTGCATGTTCTAGCCACACGCGCATGCCGGAGCACATCTACTCATTGCGCGATCGTTTCATCTTTAGAAAGGACATTTCCATGGACGCTAAGTTTACCGAGCTCGTCGAGCAGCTGAACGGCCTCGATTTTAAGGGTATGTACGGCAGCGACTTCCTGCACACCTGGGACAAGACCACCGATGAACTCAAGGCGCTCTACATCGTCGCCGACGCACTGCGCGAGCTGCGTGAGAACAACGTTTCGTCCAAGATTTTCGACTCGGGCCTGGCCGTCTCCCTGTTCCGTGACAACTCCACCCGTACGCGCTTCTCCTTCTCTAAGGCCGCCAACCTGCTCGGCCTCGAGCTGCAGGACCTGGACGAGAAGAAGTCCCAGATCGCTCACGGCGAGACCGTCCGCGAGACCGCTACCATGATCTCCTTCATGGCCGACGTCATCGGCATCCGCGACGACATGTACATTGGCAAGGGCGACGCCTACATGGCTGAGGTCTCCGAGTCTGTCCAGCAGGCTTACGAGGATGGCGTTCTGGATCACCGTCCCACGCTCATCTCCCTGCAGTCCGACTCCGATCACCCCACGCAGTCCTCTGCCGACATGCTCTACCTTATCAACGAGTTTGGCGGCCTCGAGAACCTCAAGGGCAAGAAGGTTGCCGTCACCTGGGCCTATTCGCCCTCTTACGGCAAGCCGCTGTCCTGCCCGCAGTCGCTGATCAGCCTGCTGCCCCGCTTTGGCATGGACGTCACCCTGGCTCACCCCGAGGGCTACGACCTCATGCCCGAGGTCGTCGAGCGCGCCAAGGGCTATGCCGCCGAGTCCGGCACCACCTTTAAGCAGGTCAACACCATGGCCGAGGCCTTCGAGGGCGCCGACATCGTGATCCCCAAGAGCTGGGCTCCGTTTGCCGCCATGGAGAAGCGCACCAACCTGTACGCCGAGGGCGACGACGCCGGCATCGCAGCGCTCGAGAAGGAGCTGCTCGCTCAGAACGCTACGCATCAGGATTGGTGCTCCACGACCGAGCTCATGGAGAAGACTGCCAACGGCCAGGACACTATCTTTATGCACCCGCTGCCCGCCGACATCTCCGGTGTCTCTTGCGAGCACGGCGAGGTCAACGCCGACGTCTTCGACATGCACCGCGTGGGCATGTACAAGGAGGCCAGCTACAAGCCGTACGCCATCGCAGCCATGATGTTCCTGCAGAAGGTTGCCGATCCCGCCGCTACCCTCAAGGCCCTCGACGAGCGCAACACCGCCCGTTGGTTCCAGGCCTAAAGCTGGGCTGAGAAATGGCTAAGCGTATCGTTGTCGCCCTGGGCGGAAACGCCCTCGGCGCCAACCTTCCCGAGCAGATGGAGGCCGTCAAGACGACTTCCAAGGCTATCGTCGACCTGATCGAGGAGGGCAACGAGGTCGTCGTCGTGCATGGCAACGGTCCCCAGGTGGGCATGATCGCCAACGCGATGGCTGAGCTCACGCGCTCTAATCCTCAGAAGTACGTTCCCTGCCCCTTGTCCGTTTGCGGCGCCATGAGCCAGGGCTACATTGGCTATGACCTGCAAAATGCGCTGCGCGAGGAAATGCTCGACCGCAATATCGACAAGGGTGTCGCCACCGTGCTCACCCAGGTCGAGGTTGCGGCAGACGACCCGGCCTTTGCCGACCCGGTCAAGCCGATTGGTCCGTGGATGAGCGAGGCCGAGGCCAAGGAGCTGGAGGCCGACCGCGGCTACCAGTTCATCCACGACGAGAAGCAGGGCTTCCGTCGCGTGGTTGCCTCGCCCAAGCCCGTGAACATCGTCGAGCTCGACACCATCAAGTCGCTCGTCGAGTCCAACCACGTGGTGATATCCTGCGGCGGTGGCGGTATTCCCGTCACCAAGGCCCAGGGCAACCACCTTAAGGGCGCTGCCGCCGTCATCGATAAGGACTTTGCGGCCGAGAAGCTCGCCGAGCAGCTCGACGCCGATGCCCTGGTTATCCTGACGGCCGTGGAGAAGGTTGCCATTGGCTTTGGCACCGACCACGAGCAGTGGCTCGACACGCTGACCGCGGCTGACGTAAAGCGTCTGTCCGAGGCCAACGAGTTCGGTCGCGGCTCCATGCTGCCCAAGGTCCAGGCAGCCTCGACATTTGCCGAGAGCAAGCCGGGCCGCACGGCGCTCATCACACTGCTCGAGAAGGCGCGCGATGGCCTTGCCGGCAAGACCGGTACCACGTTTACCGGCGACGCTGAGTAGGCATATCTGCACCATTGAGGAGGGTACCCTGCGTCGCGGGGTGCCCTCCTTTGTGCTATGGAGAGCCAAGGGGCGTTCGCTGGAAAAACGAGCGCATGCCTGTTCCGACGGAGTGCGAGCTTGGTATGGTGGGTATAGCAACTATGGTGTCCAAGGCAGCCAGGGGAGGTTTGCGGAGATGAAACTCGGTTGCGTCATTATGGCTTCGGGCGAGGGCAAGCGGTTTGGCTCTAACAAGATGCTTGCCGATATCTATGGCGAGCCGCTGATTGCCCGGACCATCGATTCGGTTCCCCGGGGCTTTGACGTTGTGGTTTCGACGCGTTGGCCCGAGGTCGCTCAGATTTGCGAGGACAAGCATTGCCCGTGTGTGCTGCACGATGGCGAGCTGCGCAGCGAAAGCGTCCGTGCGGGCCTTTCGTGGGGAGTCGAACGCAACTGGAAAGGTTGCCTCTTTTTGCCGGGCGACCAGCCGCTCGTGAGTTCGGATTCTTTTGAGGCCATGGTTCGTGCATTTGACGAGCGTGGCCGCAAGCATTCGGTGCGTCTTGCGTGCAACGGGGAGCCTTCGAGCCCGGTGCTCTTTCCGGCGGAACTGTTCGATGCGCTCATGCGTCTTGAGGGCAAGGACGGTGGCGGTTCGATCCTCAAGGACCGTATTGACGTGGTGCTGGTCGAGGCGCGTGCCTACGAGCTGTGGGACGTCGATACCGCCAAGGGACAGCGACGCATAACGGAGCATATCGCCGCCTGCTCGTATTTTGATCGCGTGGCCAACAGCATCAATCAATAAGGAGCAATTATGATCATCATCAAAAACGGCGCGCTCGTGACGCCACAGGGGCTTCGCCGCGCCGATCTTGCCATGGATGGCGATAAGATCGTGCGGATCGCCGCGGCGATCGAGCCGGCCGAGGGCGATACCGTCGAGGACGCCTCGGGCTGCTGGGTGTTTCCCGGCTTTATCGACGGCCACACGCACATGCAGTGTTGGACTGGCATGGATTGGACGGCAGATAGCTTTGAGACCGGCACGCGCGCGGCTGCCTGCGGCGGCACGACGACCATTGTGGACTACGCGACGGCCGATCGCGGCGTGACTATGCCCGATGCCTTGGCCGAGTGGCATCGCCGCGCCGACGGCACTTGCACGGCAAACTACGCCTTTCATATGGCACTCGCCGAGTGGAACGAGCGCAACCGCGTCGACCTTTCGGCCATGCGCGAGGCGGGCGTATCGTCGTTTAAGACCTACTTTGCCTATGACCACCTGCGCCTGGACGATGCCGAGACGCTCGAGGTGCTCGAGGAGCTCAAGCGTATTGGCGGCATACTGTGCGTGCATTGCGAGAACGGTACGCTGGTGAATGAGCTGCAGAAGCGCGTGTTTGAGCAGGGCATCCACGGGCCCGAGGGGCATGCGCTCAGCCGTCCGGACGTGTGCGAGGCCGAGGCAGTGAGCCGTCTGCTATATCTGGCGCACCTGGCCGGCGACGCACCGGTCAACGTGGTGCACCTTTCGACCGAGCTGGGGCTCGAGGCCATCCGTGCCGCCAAGGCGCGCGGCCAGAAGAACATCTATGTCGAGACCTGCCCCCAGTATCTGATGCTCGACGATACTTGCTACTTGGAGCAGGGCGAGGACGGCTTTGCGGGTGCCAAGTATGTGATGAGTCCGCCGCTGCGCCATGCCGGCGACCGTGCGGCTCTGCGCGAGGCACTTGTGGCCGGCGAGATCGATACGATCGCGACCGACCACTGCAGCTTTAACCTGCACGGGCAAAAGGACCGCGGGCGCGACGACTTCCGCGCGATTCCCAACGGCGGACCCGGTGTGGAGCATCGTCCCGTCGCGATCGCTACGAGCTTTGAGGGACAGCTGGGCCCCGAGGACCTCTGCCGCCTGATGAGCGAGAACCCGGCGCGCGTCTTTGGCATGTATCCGCGCAAGGGCTGTCTTGCCGAGGGTGCCGATGCCGACGTGTGCGTGTGGGATCCCAAGGCGCGCTGGACCATTCGCGCGGCGACGCAGCATCAGGCTGTGGACTACACACCGCTCGAGGGCTTTGAGGCACATGGCCGCGCCAAGGCTGTGTTTGTGAATGGCGTGCTGGCCGCGCGCGACGGCGAGCCCACCGGAGCCCAGCCCGGTCGCTACGTGCCCCGCTAGCAGGAAGGCCGCCAGGGTAGCTAATTTGGGACGGGGCTCTTTTAGCTACCCTTGCCTGCCTGATGATTTTTCTCTCAACATGGGGTAGCTAAAAGAGCCCCGTCCCAAATTAGCTACCCCTTGAGGCTGGTGGCGATGATGGGACGGTCGAGGACTGCCTCGAAGCGGTCGGCTATCGTTGAGTCGGCAAGTGTGTCGGCTTGGTTGAGCATGATGCGGGCATTGTTGAGGTTCAGCATCTGCAGCTCGGCATTGAGCACCATGGCGACGCGCTCTGGGGTGGCAGTGTCGGTGGGCTCGCAGCCGCAACGCTCGCAAAAGAGCTCGGGGCGGTGGACGGCTTCGTTGATGGGCTTGCCGAGCCCTGAGGCGCCGACGATCCAGACGATGTTGGCCGTGCCAGAGGGAATCACCGGCTCCCAGGCGGCGTGCGCCTTGAGCGGGAGCCGCTTGCTGCCGTCCGCCTCGGCCAGGACGTAGTCAAAGCGCTGCGCCAGCTGGTCGAGCGGCTCGGCAGGGGAGGAGAGCTTGCCCGTCTGGGGGTCCAAGACGCCCGCCTGGCAGATGCTTCCCCGCACAAGCCCCGCGCAGGCCTCGCAGGTGCAACCGGGGACATGCGCGGCGCCCGGCTTCCAAGGTACGGCGTCCAGGCGACGGCTCGACCCGTCCCATGGCACGCCGGCGACGGGGAACATATGCGTGGTGGTGCAGAGGAGCACGCGGCCGCCAGCGCGCATGAGCTCAAGACCCAGCGTTTTGAGCAACGTCGACTTGCCACCGCTGCCGATAATCGCGGTAATGCCTGGCTTGATCCTGAGCGCCGAGGCAAGATTGCCGCTAACCGTTTCCATCTGTTCACCGCCGTATAATACTGTGATAATAAATAATCATCAGAGTAGCGGTCGGACCGCTTTTGCTCTGCTCAAACCGTAGCACAGGGAGGTGCCCCGGGAATGCTCGTTTATGTTCGCGGCGCCGGCGATATCGCCACGGGTGTCGCCGCTCGCTTGGTGCGTGCCGGCGTGTCGGTCGTTATGGCCGATATCGCGGTTCCCACGTGCATCCGCCGCACAATCAGTTTTTGCGAGGCCATTCGCTTGGGCGAGGTCCAGGTCGAGGGCATTCGCGCTCGCTTGGCGCAGACGCCGGCAGAGGCGCTCGAGATTACCCAAGCGGGGGATGTCGCCGTGGTGGTGGACCCTCAGGCCAAGATGCTCGATGAGCTTAAACCCGCGGCTGTGGTCGACGCGATTTTGGCCAAGCGCAACCTGGGCACCACGCGCGACATGGCGCCTACCGTCATCGCCGTGGGGCCGGGCTTTACCGCGCCGGTCGATTGCGACGCCGTGGTCGAGACCATGCGCGGGCATTTCCTGGGCCGTGTCATTACCCAAGGTTCACCCCAGCCCAACACGGGCGTGCCGGGCATTATCGCTGGCTATGGCAAAGAGCGTGTTATCCACAGCCCCGCCGCCGGCGTGTTTCGGTCCGACCGCGCAATCGGCGACATCGTGCGCGCCGGAGACGTGATTGGCTACGCGGGCGATACGCCCATGCGCACGCAGATCGATGGCTGTCTGCGCGGGCTTTTGGCGAACGGCGTGCAGGTGACCGAGGGCTTTAAATGCGCCGATGTCGATCCGCGCGGCGATGCCAGCTATATCAACTACATTTCGGACAAGGCGACGTCGGTCGGCGGCGGCGTGCTCGAGGCACTCGCTATGCTCACCGATATCTTTAGAGGATAGAAGGCGGCAATGGAAAAGCTCGATGTTGTGAATGCGGCGCTTGTCGCCCTGCGTGCTGGCGAGACGTGCGAGCTCGTGGTCGTGGTCGGCACGGCGGGGTCGTCGCCGCGCGGCGTGGGCGCCTGGATGGCCGTCTTTGCCGACGGCAGCCAGGCGGGCACCATCGGCGGCGGCAAGATCGAGCTCTTTGCGCTGGACGAGGCGCGCGAACTCCTGAGCGCGGGACAGTCGCGTCTGGTCCGCTACACCATGGGCGGCGAGAACTCCGATACCGGCATGATCTGCGGCGGAGCCATCTGCCTGTGCTATCTGCATCTGGATGCGACCAAGGCACCGTTGTTCCAGGAAATTGCCGACGCCTTGGCGTATCGACGTATCGGCGACTTCGTCATCGACTTTGAGCCGTTTATCGCGAGTGCGCTCGAGGGCGATGTGGCCGAGTACCATGGCGAGGCATCGCGCCATACCATTGCGGGCTGCCCCGGGCTTTCACTGGTGGAGGAGGGGAGTAAGGTCACCTACACCAATGCCGCCTCCGAGATTCCTCCCGCGCACATCGAGACGCTCTGCCCCGAGGGCCTGACCTACATCTTTGGCTGCGGACACGTGGGCGCCGCGACGGCGCGCGTGCTCACGGCGGCGGGCTTTGCCGTCGTGGCCTGCGATGACCGCCCCGGCACGCTGACGCCCGAATGGGTGCCCGGTGTCTACGATCGTCGCCTGGTCGATTACAAGAACCTGAGCGAGCCGTGTCCCATCGGCCCGCGCGACTTGGTGGTCGTCGCCACGGCGGGTCACAAGTCCGATATCGACGTGGTGATTCAGGCCATGCGCGCCAAGCCCGCCTACCTGGGCTGCCTGGGTTCGCGCCGCAAGACGGCCTTTGTGCGCGCCCGCCTGGAGCAGGAGGGCTTTACACAGGACCAGATCGACGAGCTGCACCTGCCGATCGGCGTTGCCATCGAGGCCGAGGACCCCGAGGAGATTGCCATCTCCATCGCCGCCGAGATGATCCACCTGCGCCGCACCAAACTCGTCCCCCGCAAGCGCTAATCGCATCCCCACCAATAAGTTGCGGTGAAATACGGACTGTTTAAGCCTGTTAGGCCGCCAAACAGTCCGTATTTCACCGCAACTGCTATTTGGGACCCATTTGTGCGGGGGAGTTGTGGAGTTGTGCAGGCAGACGAGGTTTTTCTGGAAATACGCTCCCGATGCGCGTATAGTACCGATTGTTTTGTCGGCTCCTGCTGCGTCGAGTCCAAACCGCAAAATGCCATGAGCGGCGCGGATGCAGCCAGGAGGCACGAGGACAACCCATCGTGGCCACGCCCCGTGCTTAAAACCCCAAGAAGGAGTGAACAATGGCAGAAGAGAAGTATGTGCCGCGTCTGAAGACCAAGTACAACAACGAGGTCAAGCAGCAGCTTCAGGACAAGTTCCAGTACGAGAACGTCATGATGATCCCCAAGTTTGAGAAGATCGTCGTGAACATGGGTGTCGGCGAGGCCGCTACCGATTCCAAGGCCATCGACGGTGCCGTGCGCGACCTGCGCGCCATCACCGGCCAGCAGCCGATGATCACCCGTGCCCGCAAGTCCATCGCTACCTTCCGCCTGCGCGCTGGTATGCCGATCGGCTGCAAGGTTACCCTGCGTGGCGACCGTATGTGGGAGTTCTTCGATCGTCTGACCTCCGTCGCGATCCCTCGTATCCGCGACTTCCGCGGTATCTCCGCCAAGAGCTTCGACGGCCGTGGTAACTTCTCCATGGGCGTCACCGAGCAGCTCATCTTCCCCGAGATCGACTTCGACTCCGTTGATCACCAGCGCGGTATGGACATCACTTTCGTGACCACCGCCAATACCGATGAGGAGGCCAAGGCCCTTCTGGACGCCTTTGGTTTCCCGTTCAAGAAATAGGTTCACCTGCCCTATAAGCGCCGTTCCCACAAGGGGGCGGCGCTTGGGGCGAACAATACTCTATGTGAGGAGGATATAAGTGGCTAAGACATCGATGATCGTCAAGTGCAATCGCAAGCAGAAGTTCTCTACTCGTGAGTACACGCGCTGCCAGCGCTGCGGCCGTCCGCACTCTGTGTACCGCAAGTTCGGCCTGTGCCGTGTCTGCTTCCGCGAGCTTGCACTCAAGGGCGAGCTTCCCGGCGTTAAGAAGGCCAGCTGGTAAGTCACTACCAGCGTTTCAAGCATCAGTTTGGAACAGGGAAAACGCGCTAAAAAGGCTTTGCCGTTAAGGGCGGCGAAGAACCAAGAGCACGTGTTCATCAAGAACGAAGGAGAATCTGTATGAACCTTACAGACCCGATCGCAGATATGCTTACGCGCATCCGTAACGCTAACTCTGTGAACAAGGCCACGGTCTCCATGCCGAGCAGCAAGAAGCTCGTCGAGATCGCTCGTGTTCTGCACGAGGAGGGCTACATCGAGGGCTACGATGTCGAGGACACCGTTCCCCAGAAGACTCTGCACATCACGCTTAAGTATGGTCCCAAGAAGGCTAAGGTCATCAACGGCATCCGCCGCATTTCCAAGCCGGGCCTGCGTAAGTACACCGGCGTTGCCGACATGCCCCGCGTCCGCGGTGGCCTTGGTACCGCCATTATTTCCACCAGCCATGGCGTCATGACCGACCGCGATGCTCGCAAGCACAACGTCGGCGGCGAGATCATCGCTTACGTCTGGTAATTCGCTCGGTAGGTAGAAGGAAAGGAGATCACCGTGTCTCGTATCGGTAATAAGCCTGTCCAGATTCCCGCCGGAGTCGAAGTGGCAGTCAACGGCAACAACGTTGTCGTCAAGGGCCCCAAGGGCCAGCTCGAGCTCGATGTCTTTGAGAAGCTCGCTATCAACGTCGAGGGCAACGTCCTCACCGTTTCCCGTCCCGACGACGAGCGTGAGACCCGTGCCCGCCACGGCCTCACCCGCGCCCTCATCCACAACATGGTTGTTGGCGTTTCCGAGGGCTTCGAGAAGAAGCTCGAGCTCGCCGGCGTCGGTTACCGCGTGCAGCAGAAGGGTAAGAACCTCGAGTTCTCCCTGGGCTTCTCGCACCCCGTGATCGTCGAGGCTCCCGAGGGCATCACCTTCGAGGTTCCCGACAACACCCACGTGAACGTCAAGGGTATCAACAAGCAGCAGGTCGGTCAGATCGCCGCTGAGATCCGCGGCCATCGTCCTCCCGAGCCTTACAAGGGCAAGGGTATCCACTACGTTGGCGAGCACATCCGCCGCAAGCTGGGTAAGGCCGCCAAGTAGTCGTAACCGACTCACTCGCATAAGACCAGCACCCCGTCAGGTGCTGGCAAGATCAACCTTTTTAGGAGTTTACGTATGAACAAGCATAAGGCGAAGCTGGAAGGCCTCAAGCGTCGTCAGCGTCGTGTTCGCGGCAAGGTCTCGGGTACCTCCGAGCGTCCGCGTCTTCGCGTGACCCGTACTAACGCCAACATCTATGCCCAGATCATCGACGACAGTAAGGGCTCCAGCCTGACGCTCGTCTCTGCCTCGACCCTCGAGGCCGAGTTCAAGGGCACCCACACCTCGAACAAGGAGGCTGCGGAGAAGGTCGGTCAGCTCGTTGGCAAGCGCGCCATCGAGGCCGGCATCACCAAGGTCGCCTTCGATCGCGGTGGCCGTATCTACCATGGCCGCGTCAAGGCCCTCGCCGACGGTGCTCGTGCCGCCGGTCTCGAGTTCTAGGAGGTATGTAGCACATGGCTCGTAATCAGAAGCAGCAGCGCGAGGCCTCCGAGTTCGAGGAGCGCGTCGTTTACATTAACCGCGTGTCGAAGACCGTCAAGGGTGGTCGTCGCATGAGCCTCGTCGCTCTCGTCGTCGTTGGCGACGGCAAGGGCAACGTCGGCGTTGGCATGGGCAAGTCCGCTGAGGTGCCCATGGCCATCTCCAAGGCATCTCTCGATGCCAAGAAGAACATGTTCCACGTGCCGGTGACCGAGCAGGGCACCATCCCGCACGAGGTTCTCGGCCACTTTGGTGCCGGCCGCATCATCATCAAGCCCGCTGTCGAGGGTACCGGCGTTATCGCCGGCGGCGCTGTGCGTCCCCTCTTTGAGCTTGCTGGCATCAAGAACGTCCTGTCCAAGTCCCTCGGTACCGACAACGGCCTCAACATCATCAAGGCTGCCGTCGAGGGCCTCAAGGAGCTCTCCAGCCCTGAGGACGTCGCGGCTCGCCGTGGCCTGACGGTCTCCGAGATGTTCGTCGGTAAGGAGAACTAAGCATGGCTGACACCATCAAGATCAAGCAGGTCCGCAGCACCAACGGTTGCAAGCAGGACCAGGTCCGTACTGTCCGTGCCCTCGGTCTCCACAGGATCCGCGAGGTTCGCGAGATTGCTGACAACGAGTCCGTCCGCGGCATGATCTTCAAGGTCAAGCACCTTGTCGAGATTGTAGAGGAGTAGCAAATGCAGCTTCACGATCTTACTCCCGCGCCCGGTTCCACCAAGAACCGCAAGCGCGTCGGCCGTGGCAATTCTTCGGGTCACGGCACCACTTCTGGCCGCGGCCAGAAGGGCCAGGGTTCCCGCTCTGGCGGCACCAAGGGTGCCGGCTTCGAGGGTGGCCAGACTCCGCTGGCTATGCGCCTGCCCAAGCTTCCGGGCTTCCGTAACCCCCGTCGTATCGAGTACACCGCTGTTAACGTTGAGCGTCTCGAGCGTAAGTTCGAGGACGGCGCTGTGATCGACGGTGCCGCTCTTAAGGCCGCTCGCATCACCAAGAGCGAGTTCGAGCCCGTCAAGGTGCTCGGCAATGGTGAGCTCACCAAGAAGTTCACGGTCAAGGTCGACAAGGTCAGCGCTTCTGCGCAGGCCAAGATCGAGGCCGCCGGCGGAAAGGTCGAGCTGCCGTGCTAAATGGTCTTAAGAATGCTTTCCGCATCAAAGAATTGCGCGAAAAGATTCTTTTTACCATAGCTATGCTCGTCGTGTACCGCATTGGTGCGCACGTTCCTGTGCCCGGCATTCCCTTCCAGGGGATGCTGGGCCTTTTCTCGACCGATAACAATTCGGTCGCCGCAGGTGCTATGGCCCTCCTGAATCTTTTCTCTGGCGGCGCGTTGAGCTATGTGTCGGTGTTTTCGCTGGGCATCATGCCTTACATCACCAGCTCGATCATCCTCCAGATGCTCCAGGCCGTCGTGCCTTCCCTGCATGAGCTTGCCCGCGAGGGCGAGGTCGGTCAGACCAAGATTACGCAGTATTCGCGTTACCTCACCCTGGCTCTGGCAATCCTCAACTCCGTTGGTTACCTCTTCCTCTTTAAGAGCTTCGGCATCAGCTTCAATGGCGCCGGCGCTCCCGAGATCATCTTCGACCTCATGATCGTCGGCACGCTCACTGCGGGCGCCATGCTGATCATGTGGATTGGTGAGCTCATCACCCAGCGCGGTATCGGCAATGGCATGTCGCTGATCATCTTCGCGAACATCATGGCCGGTCTGCCGCAGGCTATCTTCTCCAGCACCGAGGGCAATGCCGGTGGCATCATCACCATGGTGATCATCTGCGCCATCATCCTGCTGGTTATCCCGTTGATTGTTTTCCTTGAGCGCGGCCAGCGCCGCATCCCGGTCTCCTACGCTAAGCGCGTCGTGGGCCGTCGCATGATGGGTGGCCAGACCACCTACCTGCCCATCAAGGTCAACACCGCGGGTGTCGTGCCGATCATCTTCGCTTCGGCGCTGCTGTACTTCCCGGCTCAGATTGCCGTGTTCTTCCCCGGCATCGGCTGGATTCAGGCAGTTGCCTCCGCGCTTTCGACCGGTTGGCTCAACTGGGTGCTTAACGTTGTCCTCATCGTGTTCTTCGCGTATTTCTACACCTCCATGGTGTTCAACCCCGATGACACGGCCGACAACCTTAAGAAGCAGGGTGGCTTTATTCCGGGCGTGCGTCCGGGTAGGGCTACCGCGGCCTACATCAAGAACGCGCTCAACAAGATCACGCTTCCCAGCGCTGTCTTTTTGGCGCTCATCGCCATCGTGCCTTCGATCATCTTCTCCTTCACGGGTAACCATCTGATCCAGGCATTTGGCGGCACGTCCATCCTCATCATGGTCGGCGTCGTGCTCGACACGGTCGATAAGCTCGAAGGCCAGATCAAGATGTATGATTACGATGGATTCTTTAAATAGGCTAGAGGAGGATTGCTCATGAACCTCGTATTGCTCGGAGCTCCGGGTGCCGGTAAGGGCACCGTCGCACAGGAGCTCGTCGCCGAGTTTGGCGTCGCCCACATTTCCACGGGCGACCTGCTGCGTGCTGCCGTCAAGGGTGGCACCGAGCTTGGTATTCAGGCTAAGAAGTACATGGACGCTGGCGAGCTCGTTCCCGACCAGCTCGTGATCGACCTTGTCAAGGAGCGCCTTGCCGCCGATGACGCCCAGCAGGGCTTCATCCTCGACGGCTTCCCGCGCAACACCGCCCAGGCTGTGACGCTCGATTCTGAGCTCTCCGCCATGGGTCGCGAGATCGATTGCGCCCTTCTGGTCGATGTGGCTCCCGAGGTCATTATCGATCGTCTGTCTTCGCGTCGCACCTGCCGCGCATGCGGTTACACCGGCACCGCTGCCGATGCTACCTGCCCCAAGTGTGGCGGCGAGATGTATCAGCGCGACGACGACAAGCCCGAGACCATCAAGAACCGTCTCGACGTCTACGAGAAGTCCACGAGCCCGCTCGTCGACTACTATCGTGGCCAGGGTCTGCTCAAGTCGGTCAACGGTGACCAGGCTCGCGAGACCGTGTACGGGGATGTCAAAGAGGCTCTCGGTCTATGATCAAGATTAAGTCTGCAACGCAAATCGAGCAGATGAAGAAGGCAGGAGCGCTATCTAAGATGGCGCTCCGCCACGTTGGAGCCATGGTGCGCCCCGGCGTTTCCACCTTTGAGCTCGATCAGCTCGCGGAGCAGATTATCCGCATGCATGGCGGCACCCCGGCCTTTAAGGGTTACGGCGGGTTCCCGGGGACCATTTGCGCATCGATCAACGATGCCGTGGTCCACGGTATTCCCAACCCCGACATGATCCTGCGCGATGGCGATATCATCTCCATCGATACGGGAGCCGTTGTCGACGGTTGGGTCGGCGATAACGCTTGGACGTTTTTCGTCGGCACCCCCACGCCCGAAGCCAAGGCTTTGTGCGAGGTCACGCGCGATTGCCTTAAGGCTGCCATCGAGCAGGCTGTTCCCGGTAACCATATCGGGGACGTCGGTTATGCCGTTCAGTCCCTCGCCGAGTCTCACGGTTACGGTGTGCTTCGCGATTATGTTGGCCATGGCATTGGCCGCGTGATGCACGAGGATCCCAACGTTCCTAACTATGGAAAGAAGGGGAGGGGCGTTCGCCTCCAGGCCGGCATGGTCATTGCCATCGAGCCGATGGTTACGATGGGTTCCAACCATGTGAGCACGGGCTCCGACGGTTGGATTGTTACGACCAACGACCACCTGCCCGCCGCGCACTACGAGAGCACCGTCGCCATTACCAATGACGGTCCGGTGATTCTCACCACGGATGCCCAAGGTGCTTGGTGTTCGCTCCAAGGCGGAGAAATGTAAAAGTCGCCGCCCCCTGATGCCCAACCTCGCCTTTCAATTTCGAAGGCATGACCCCAAGGTCTATGCCTTCTCATTTCAAGGCGATCTTGGGCATCAGGGAACGGCTTTGTTTTACATTTCAAATGTAACAAGTTCCACTTAGTTGTGGAGCCATTACGAAGTTATTACGATGCGTGCATACGTGTTGTAGAATACTCAATCGCTGTCGTTTTCTAGAGAAAGATGATTGCTTGTGAAGAAGGAAGACGCAATTGAGCTTGAGGGTACGGTAAAGGAACCGCTGCCCAATGCCATGTTTAAGGTCGAGCTCGAGAACGGTCATTCGGTTCTGTGCAACATTTCTGGCAAGATCCGAATGAATTACATCCGTATTCTCCCCGGTGACAGGGTTGTCGTGGAGCTTTCCCCGTACGACCTGACCCGCGGCCGCATCACCTATCGCTACAAATAGCGGCACGCATACACGCACTCCATTTCCGACTGCAGGCTTAGCTCAACCTACGGTCGGATTGTGTGTGAAGACCAGCCATAGTTTTAAACGCCTGCGGCTGGGCGAGTAGATAGTAGGGAAGTAGTTTGAGCGCTACCGAAAGGAAGAACGATGAAGGTACGTCCTTCGGTCAAGAAGATGTGCGATAAGTGCAAAATCATTAGGCGCCATGGCAAGGTCCTCGTCATTTGCGAGAACCCCCGTCATAAGCAGCGTCAGGGTTAAGAGAGGAGACTACGTTGGCCCGTATTAATGGTGTCGACCTCCCGCGTGAGAAGCGCGTTGAGATCGGTCTGACCTACATTTACGGCATCGGCCGCACCACTGCGACGAAGATTTGCGTCGAGTGCAACGTTAACGTGGATACGCGCGTTAAGGACCTCACCGAGGATGAGGTTAACGCCATCCGCGATTATATCGATAAGAACCAGATCATGGTTGAGGGCGACCTCCGCCGTGAGCGCAACCAGAACGTCAAGCGCCTTATGGACATCGGCTGCAACCGCGGCCTTCGTCACCGCAAGGGCCTCCCGGTCCGCGGCCAGCGCACCCACACTAACGCTCGTACCCGCAAGGGCCCGAAGCGTCAGATCGGTGCTAAGAAGAAGAAATAAGGAGCGCTAGATAGATGGCTACTGCTAAGAAGAACGTTCGCGCTGCCCGTCTGAAGCGCGCGGACCGTAAGAACATTTCCGTGGGCCAGGCTCACATTCGTTCTACGTTCAACAACACGATCGTTTCGATCACCGATCCCCAGGGCAACGTCATTTCCTGGAAGTCGGCTGGCCAGGTGGGCTTCAAGGGCTCCCGTAAGTCCACGCCGTTCGCTGCCCAGATGGCTGCCGAGGCTGCTGCCAAGCAGGCCATGGAGCACGGTATGAAGAAGGTTTCCGTCTTCGTCAAGGGCCCCGGCTCCGGTCGTGAGACCGCCATCCGCTCCCTCCAGGCTGCTGGCCTCGAGGTCTCGAGCATCCAGGACAAGACCCCCATTCCGCACAACGGCTGCCGCCCCAAGAAGCGTCGCCGCGTGTAACTGAAAGGATCGTATCAATATGGCAATCGACAGGACTCCTGTTCTTAAGCGCTGCCGTCAGCTCGGGATCGATCCCGCTGAGCTCGGTTACAGCAGCAAGAAGGAATCTATCCGTCAGCCCAAGCGCCGTCGCAAGGAATCTGAGTACGGCATGCAGCTGCGCGAGAAGCAGAAGGTCAAGTTCATCTATGGCGTTCTGGAGAAGCAGTTCCACGGCTACTTCAACAAGGCCCGCAAGATGAACGGCGTCACCGGTGAGAACCTCATGATCATCCTTGAGTCTCGCCTCGACAACGTCGTCTTCCGTCTTGGCTTCGCCCGCACCCGCAAAGAGGCTCGTCAGTCCGTCCGTCACGGTCACTTCACCGTGAACGGCAAGCGCGTGGACATCCCGTCCTACCGCGTCAAGGCCGGCGACGTCGTCGCTGTCGGCGAGAAGTTCCGTGACCTCCTCCCCATCAAGGAGGCCCTGATTTCCTCCGAGCGCTTTGAGGTCCCTGGCTGGCTCGAGGTCGATATCGAGAAGCTGTCTGGTAACGTGCTCGCTCTGCCGACGCGTGAGCAGATCAGCGGTGATATCAACGAGCAGCTCATCGTCGAGCTCTACTCTAAGTAGTCCATCCGGGCTGCTGAGGCTGGAGGTAATACATGTCAGAATTCATTAGGCCTCAGGTTCAGGTCGAAGAGATCAACGAGACGTCTGCTCGTGTCTCCGTCGAGCCGCTCGAGCGTGGCTACGGCGATACGCTGGGCAACTCGCTTCGTCGCGTTCTTCTGTCCTCGCTCGAGGGTGCCGCCGTCGAGGCCATTCAGATCGATGGTGCGCAGCACGAGTTCATGACCATCCCTAACATGGTCGAGGATGTCACCGACATCGTCCTGAATGTCAAGGGTCTTGTCTTCAGGGCTCTCGGCACGACCGACGAGGCGACCGCCACCATCTCGGTTGACGGCCCCTGCGAGGTCACCGGTGCGGACTTCTTTATTCCGTCCGAGTTTGAGCTGGTCAACCCCGAGCAGCACATCGCAACGCTCACCGAGGGTGGCCATCTCACCATGAGCATGCGCATCGGCTACGGCCGCGGCTATGTCTCTGGCGAGGCTAACAAGCGCGACAACGATCCCATCGGTGTGATCAACGTCGACTCTCTGTACTCGCCGGTGAGCCGTTGCGCCAAGCTCGTTGAGGCTTGCCGTGTCGGTCAGCACACCGACTACGACCGCCTTGTCCTTGAGATCGAGACCAACGGCTCCATCGCCCCGCGCGACGCCGTGGTCCAGGCTGCCAATATCATCAACCAGCATATGGCCGCCTTCATGAACCTTGCCGAGACCCCCGAGGTCGAGGAGGAGGCTTCGATCTTCGCTCCCGAGGTCACCAACGACAACGCCGAGCTGGACAAGCAGATTGAGGATCTGGACCTTTCCGTCCGTTCCTATAACTGCCTTAAGCGTGCCAGCATTCACTCGGTCCGTCAGCTCGTTGAGTTCTCGGAGAACGATCTGCTTAACATCCGTAACTTCGGCGTTAAGTCGATCGAGGAAGTGAAGGACAAGCTTGAGTCCATGGGCCTGAGCCTGAAGGCTTAATGCTTCGCATATTGAGGAGAAACTAGACCATGCGTCACAACGTTAAGAAGGGCCTGAAGCTCGGCACCGATGCGAGCCACACCAAGGCCATGAAGAAGAGCCTCGCCAAGGCCCTCTTCGAGAACGACCGCATCAAGACCACCGAGACCCGCGCCAAGGCGCTCCGTTCGGTCGTCGATCCGATCATCACCTGGGCCAAGAAGGGCGACCTGCACTCTCGTCGTCTGGCCATCGCCAAGCTCGGCGATAAGCAGCTCGTTGCCGAGATCTTCGACAAGGCTGCCCAGGGCATGTGGCAGGACCGCAACGGCGGTTACACCCGCATCATGAAGCTCGGTAACCGCAAGGGCGACAACGCTCCTATCGTTATCATGGAGCTCGTCACCGAGCCTTGCACGCCCAAGGCCAAGAAGGCTGCTCCGGCCCCCAAGAAGGTCGAGGCTCCCAAGAAGGTCGAGGCTGTCGAGGAGGCTCCCGCCGAGGAGACCGCCGAGTAGACAATCTGTCTGCATAGGCTATATTCGAGGGGTACGTTCGCGTACCCCTCTTTTTTTATCGTTTTACTTCTATCTATTTGTCGCTAGGGGAGTCTATGACCGCTCAGGCCGGTTTTAATTCGATCGAGGAACTCGATGCCACGTTAGTATTTCGCGTTGCCTATGATGGCTCCTCCTATAGTGGATTTGCCGAGCAGCCGGGCCAGACGACGGTTGCGGGCGAGCTGCGCCGTGCAATCGAGACGTTGCTGCGCCGCCCAATCGATCTGACGTGCGCGGGGCGTACCGATGCCGGCGTTCATGCGGTGGCCCAATACATCAGCGTGCCCGTAACGGACGCTGAGCTTGCGTGTACGCGCCGTAGGTGGCTGAGGGCTATGGATGCCCTCCTGGGCAAAGATATTGCCATCAACGAGGTCTACAAGGCCCGTAAGGGCTTTTCTGCACGTTTTGACGCGCGCTCTCGTACGTACACCTATCGCATTGCCGACCGTGATGCGCGGCCCGTGTTGTCACGCGGTGCAGTGTGGTGGCATCGCTATCCCCTCGACGTCGATGCGATGGCGGCCGCCTGCCCTGCGCTTTTGGGCGAGCAGGACTTTAAGAGCTTTTGCAAGGTCGCCTCTGCCGTGGGCAAGCCCACGCACCGTTGCGTAATGCGGGCCGAGTTTGGCCATGAGGTCGCCTTTGGCGAGGACATCCTCTCGTTTACCATCGAGGGCAATGCGTTTTTGCATTCGATGGTGCGAACCATTGTGGGCACCCTTGTCGAGATCGGCATGCATCGCCGCGATCCCGAGTGGATGCGCGAGGTAATTGACGCCTGCGATCGCACCGCAGCTGGTCCTACGGCACCCGCATGCGGTCTTACTTTTATGGGCGTGGACTACGACCCCACCGAGCTTGTGGTGCTCGATTAGGGAAGTGGCTGCCTGACGGCGATCTTTGTGTGCGGCGCCTGTGGGCGGGGCGTGTGCAACATCTGTTCTTGACGTGCATCGCGGCGGACGACCGCCCGCATTAATTGACGGGGTGTACCATGAACGACAGTTTGTTACTAGCTGTCGAGAGGACGGAAAACTTGGTTCGACGTGGTTCGCATCCGCGACTTTCGGTGATCCTGATTGTTGAGGGTTCGCCCAGTTATGCGATGCGCGCTCTCGAGAGCGTCCAGAACCAAGACCTCTACGATTTGCAAATTGTCGTCGTTTGCCGCGGCGTGGTAGCTGGTGTGCGCCATTCGCTCGAAGTTGCTGCCGACAGAGACATTCATATTGATTTGATTGATGTTGAGGACCCAGCACCTGGTGCCTGCCTGCATGCCGGCTTTGCGGCTTCGCGCGGCTCCCAGATCATTGCGACTAATGCCAATGAGTGGTTTGCGCCGCAGTCCCTTTCGCAGATGGTCGAAAGCTCCTGCGACGCTTCTGCTGACATCGTGTTTCCCTCTGTTTCGCTCGATCGCTACGATGTTCACCGCGAACGTCATTCCCGAGTTTTGGACGCGACATCCGTTTCTGAAGATGAGGACCGGGCGGCTTGCCTGACCCAATTGGTTTCCTGTGGTTTAATCCGACAGACCTCTGGCGTGCTGTATGATCGCGCCCTCTTTGAGGCGTGCCTTGCGCACGGCGATGCGTTTCGCACGGTGTCTTTTTTGACGTTCGCGCTTTCGCGGGCAAAGCGCGTTTCGGGATGTGGCCGTGCCCGTTTTCATGCAGTGGCGCCGTCGATTACGGAGACGTTTGACCCCACGATGTTTGCCAAGCTTTCTGATGATATCGGGGCGCTCGACAGGCTTGCCGACTCGCTTGCCGTCGCGGGCGGTGGCGATCAGTTGAAGCTGGTCTGCCAGCG
Organism: uncultured Collinsella sp.; assembly: GCA_900544385.1. Taxonomy (GTDB): domain Bacteria; phylum Actinomycetota; class Coriobacteriia; order Coriobacteriales; family Coriobacteriaceae; genus Collinsella. The sequence goes on along the minus strand of UQVD01000012.1, from coordinate 3,551 downwards.
GTATTACTACGCCGGCCTGGTTGCCTGCATCGAAAATTTGTGTCTGAGCCCCCATGGTGTATCTTCAATAGAGCGTTCGGCCCGTTTGCATGATATGCTCGAAGCGCAGCGTACCCGTCAGATGGTTGCGGCTCTTAAAGGCAATCATCGGGGCCTAGGTCTGCTCTATGGTTCGATAGCTAGTGCCAAGCCTATGCGATGTGCGTTGTATACGCATCTGGCGGCTTTTTTCAATCGTTCGGGCGTCCGGACTGTCTAGTAGCGTGATTTTCGAAATAAATTGCATGGAATTGTTTCGAAATGCGTTCTTATTCACTAAAACCCTCAAATAGCGCTAAACTATTCAATTACTAAGTGATTGTCTCCGCCATCTTTTGGAGTGAGGTTTTGTATGGCCAAAAAACGCAATGGGCGCCAGGATGCCATCAGAGATATTGTTCGCAATAAGGACGTACGTACGCAGCGCGTTTTGGTAGACGAGCTTCGCGCCATGGGTTTCGATTGCACGCAGGCGACCGTTTCGCGCGATATCGCGGACATGGGACTGCGTAAGCTCCCCGAGGGCATCTATGTCCTTGCCGAGGACCTGCATCTGCAGCGCATGGTTTCCGAGTTGGTTACCGGCGTACTGCGCACCGATAATCTGGTTATGATCAAGGCGCAGCCCGGTACGGCTTCTGGCATTGCCGCGGCTGTCGATGCCGCGGAGCTGCCCGACGTGCTTGGCTCGCTTGCCGGCAACGACACGATCTTGGTCATTGCGCAGACGGCCGAGGACGGAGAGCGTCTTGAGGCGCTCATCAACAAGCTGAGTAACTCTCACAAGTAGGGGATGCGTGGCACTGCTGCTGTGCCGATTGTTGCTATAGGTAATTGCCGAGGGCGTTGACGAAAGTCAGCGCCCTTTTGCATGCCGGCACCCGTTGCCCTATCGGTCTTGCAGCCGGGACCGTCGTGGCATCTTGTGGCATCTGCTGAAATAAAGAAGCGCCCGAGCAGCGTACGTGCTGCTCGGGCGCCTTGGTGTCAGATGCCGCTTTGCGTCTACTGGCCCGTAGAGGGGTCGGGCGTGGGCGTAGGGTCGGGTGTAGGCGTCGGCGTGCCACCGTCGCCACCCGTGCCGCCATCGCCACCCGTGCCACCGTCGCCACCTGTCGTGCCGCTATCGCCGGTGGTGTTGCCACCCGGGGTTTCAGTGGTCGTGGTTGTCGTTGTGGTTGTGGTGGTCGTGGTCTCTTCCTCTTCTTTTCCCTCGTCTTTATCCTCTTCGTCTTTCTTTTTGTTGTTTGTGCCGTAGAACTTCCAGACGTTATTGTTCTTGTACGTGGGAGCCGTTCCGGTCGGGAATTCCTCGCGCTCGGTGCCCGCTAGAACGGTGTTCATGAACTTCTTAAAGACGGGCAGGTTGGTGCTGTCGCCCAGCAGGTCCGAACCGTACTTTTGGATGGGAATCTCGCCTGCGGAATAACCGGTCCACAGGGCGCATGCCAGCTGCGGCGTGAAGCCGCAGAACCACAGGTTGGTGGTGTTGTCAGTGGTGCCCGTCTTGCCGGCATAGGGCTGGTTGACGCTCAGCGCGCCGGCGGCACCCGTGCCGCTACCCTGCATGACGCCGGATAGAACGTCGGTAACCGCGGCAGCCTCGCCTTCGGTGAGCACCTGCGTGGGATTGTCGGTGTGCTGGTACAGAACCGAGCCGGTACGCGAGTCGATCTCGGTAATGGCGATGGGCTGACGGTAGTAGCCACCGTTGGCAAACGTTGCGTAGGCCGATGCCATCTCGAGCGGTGAGATGGACCCGGTGCCGAGCGTCATGACGGGAACGTCCTCGATATTGTCCTTGGCGGGATCGATGCCGAGCTTTTTGACGAGCGACATGATCTTGTCATTGCCGATGGCTTCGGCCACCTGAATGTAGCCGGTGTTGGATGAGTATGCCGTTGCCTGCTTAAGCGTGATGTTGCCATAGCTCTGGTTGCCGTAGTTTTGCACCTCGGTCGTGGTGCCCTTGGCCTTGAGCGGCGAGTTGCAGTTGAGGGTGACGTTGGGGTTCATACCGTTTTGGATGGCAGTTGCCAGCGTAAAGGCCTTAAACGTGGAGCCCACGGGGCGCTTTGCCGTAGCGTGGTTCACGTGATTCTCGTCGGCGTTGTAGTCGTAGCCGCCCACCATGCACTTGATGTAGCCGGTCTTGGGGTCAACGACGACCATGCCCATGTCCAGGCCGTCGAGCGAAAGCGTGTCGAGCTGCGAGCGCACGGCCTCCTCGGCCACCTGCTGCATGGTGGGGTCGATGGTGGTCTTGACGGTCAGACCGCCCTTAAAGAGCACGTCGGTGGAGAACTCCTGCTCAAGCAGCTGCTTAACGTAGGCGACAAAGTAGGGCTGAGAGTACACATCGACGCCACTGCCCGAAATCTCGGTCACGTTAAGCGTGATGGGCTCAGCCTGCGCGGCATCGTGCTCTTCCTGCGTGATGTGGCCCAGACGCAGCATGTTGTCCAGAACCTTGTTGCGGCGGGACAGCGCCAAGTCGGGATTAACCGTGGGGTCGTACTGCGAGGGCGAGTTGGGAAGGCCGATGAGCAGCGCGGCCTCGCTCAGGGTGAGGTCGGCGGCGGTTTTGGACAGATAGGTCTCAGCGGCGGCCTCGATGCCATATGCTCCATGGCCGTAGTAGATGGTGTTGAGGTACATCATGAGGATCTCGTCTTTGGAGTACATATCCTCCATCTTGATGGCGATATAGGCCTCGCGCACCTTACGCTCGATGGTCGAGTCGAATTGTTCCTCCTGCAAGATGGTGTTGCGAACCAGCTGCTGGGTGATGGTCGATGCGCCCTCGTGGCCGCCGGTGAGGGTTGCCACCGATGCGCGTGCAATGCCCCAGAGGTCGATGCCGCCATGCTCGTAGAAGCGCTCGTCCTCAACGTCGACGGTGCCCTGCAGCACGTACGGGGACACTTGGTCCTTGGTGACGGACTTGCGGTTTTGCGTGTAGAAACTCGCAATGGTATTGCCGTTGCAGTCGACGATGTCGGTGGGCTCGCTCACCAGATACGCGTTGGCATCGGTGTAGTCGGGCAGATCGGACAGCCAGCGGTTGACGTTGCCGATCATGCCGATGCCAAACGCTACGCCCGCGATAAGCAGAAAGCCCAAAAACGAGAGCAAGATCATGGGAAGGGCATGCGTCTTAGAGCGACTGCGCCCCTGTCGTTGGCGAGGACCCATATATTGACCTCCAGGTATGTCGTGCCAGGCGGCAGGTGTTATGCCTGGCAGGATGGACATAAGTTATTACACGATAAACCAAACGAGGCACGCGGGGCCTCGTGTATGCTGGATGACGGCATTTTTCAGAGTGAATGCATACCTTGGTGAGGAGTTTACCGATGGCGATTCGGCCGATGGAACCGAGCGGACAATGCGAAAGCGAGTTGGCGGCGGCTGGAGTGGCGCTGCCCGAACTGCTGGCGCCTGCTGGCGGGCTCGACCAGATGCTCGCGGCGATTGCGGCGGGTGCCGATGCCATCTATGCGGGGCTGGAC
>UQVD01000011.1 GCA_900544385.1 uncultured Collinsella sp. | reverse complement strand
TCGTGGGCTCGGAGATGTGTATAAGAGACAGGATGCATGTGAAGGATTTGCTTGCGGCGACTGGCTACGTTCGCGGCGGCTGCAGCCCGGTCGGTATGAAAAAACGCTACCGGACGCTCATTGATGAGACGTGTGTCCTTTGGGATACCATTTTTATTTCGGGAGGCAAGCGTGGTTATCAGCTCGAGCTTGCACCCGATGATTTAATTGCATTTTGCGGGGCGACGGTTGCCGCGATTACGAGAGAGGACTGAGCGATGCCGCAGGAAGAATTGAAGCGCGGAGCTCATTTTGCAAAAGAATCTGCGCCTCAGACACCCTCATCCGAAGCTTCTTCGTCGCGAGATGACACTGACGACATGGGCTCGTCGGACTACTCCACGGTTGGTCGTTCCGCCGGGCTTATGACCATCCTGACTATCGTGTCTCGCGTCACCGGTTTTATCCGCACGTGGGCAATGGCGGCCGCTATCGGCATGTCGCTACTCTCGTCCTCCTATCAGGTCGCCAACAACCTGCCCAATATGCTCTACGAACTCGTGATGGGCGGCATGCTCGTGACGGCGTTTTTGCCCGTGTACATGGGCGTGAGGCGTGAGCAGGGTCGCGAGGCCTCGAACGAGTACGTGGGCAACCTGCTCGGCATTCTGCTTTTGGTGCTGGGTGGCATTTCGTTGCTGGGGACCGTGTTCGCCCCGGGCTTTATCTGGACGCAATCGTTCCTTTCGGGTGACGGCGGCAGCATGGATACCGCTGCGTTCATGTTCCGTTTCTTTGCCATCCAGATTCTGTTTTATGGTTTGGGCTCGGTGTTCTCGGGCGTTCTCAACGCACACCGCGACTACTTCTGGTCGACGTTTGCCCCGGTCCTCAACAATGTGATCGTCATTGCGAGCTTTATGGGTTTTGCGCCCGTGTCCGCACAGTTTGGCGAACGTGCCGGCATCATCTTGATTGCGGCCGGTACGACCCTCGGTGTCTTTGTTCAGATGGCATGTCAGATTCCCGCGCTTAGCAAGCACGGCGTGCATCCCCATATCCATATCGACTTTAAGGACCCCGCGCTGCGCCAGACGATTGCGCTCGGTATCCCGACGCTGCTCGCCACGGTGTGCATGTTTGTCTCGACTTCTATCACCAACGCTGCCGCGCTGGTGGTCCAGCCCGAGACTGGTCCTTCCGTCATCGCCTATGCGCGCCTGTGGTACACGCTGCCCTACGCGCTGATTGCCGCCTCGCTTTCGACGGCGCTCTATACCGAGCTCTCTCACGACGCACAGGAGAAGGATTACGACAGCGTACGCACGGGCATTTCGCGTGGCGTCGCCCAGATGCTGTTCTTCCTGATTCCGTTCGCACTGTACCTGATTGTCTTCGCACGTCCGCTCAACATGATCTACTGTGCTGGCAAGTTCGATGAATCCGGAGTGGCGCTGGTGTCCGAGTACCTTGTCTACCTGGCGCTCTCGCTGCCGCTCTACGGCGTGGTCGTGTTGATGCAGAAGAGCTTCTCTGCCTTGCTCGACATGAAGCCCTATAGCCGCTATTGCCTGTATTCTGCCATCGGCCAGGCCGGCTCGGTTCTGCTGTTTGGCGTTGTGCTGGGCTTCGGTATGCCGGCAATCGCGCTTTCGTATGTTGTCGACTACGTGATCTTGGTCGGCTGTTCGCTGTGGTGGCTGCGTCGTCGCCTGCGTGGCCTTCAGGTCAAATCTATCCTGCATGGCGGTTTCTTTGGCCTTTTGCTCGGTGGCCTAGGTGCTGCCGCAGGCGCCGGCGTCATGTGGGTGCTTGAACACTTTGTCGGGGCACTTGGCGGCTCGATTCTGATTACTCTTGGCTACGTTTGCGTTGCGGGTGTCGTCTCGCTTGCTGTTACCTTTGGCCTTGCCGTCGTCCTTAAGATGCCTGAGGTCTCGGCGCTGCTTCGTCGCAAGTAGGTGCGTGTGGCCGGTCACGACAACATTCCAACGCTTGCCGAGCAGGTTTCGCGCGTTCCCACACAGCCCGGATGCTACCTTTGGAAGGATGCCAAGGGCGATGTCATCTACGTGGGCAAGGCAAAAAACTTGCGTTCCCGTATGCGCCAGTACGTGACACTGCAGGATGAGCGTCAAAAGATCCCGCTGATGATGCAGCTGGTGGCGAGCTTTGACTATATCGTGGTGGAGACCGAGCACGAGGCGTTGGTGCTCGAGCGCAATTTGATTGGTCAGTACCATCCGTACTTTAACGTCGACCTCAAGGATGACAAGAGCTACCCCTTTATCGCCATTACAAAGGGCGACCTGTATCCCGCTATCAAATATACGCGCGAGCGTCATAAGCCGGGAACGCGTTATTTTGGTCCCTATACCGATAGCCGTGCGGCACGTGAGACGATAGATACGCTGCGCAAGGTTATCCCCATCTGCTCCGCATCCTGTGCGGAGTGGCGTCGTTGTCGTCGTATCGTCGAGTCCCACAGGGGCGAGGAAGACATCGTCAATATGATTTGCGCGCAAAACGGGCGTCCTTGCTTTGACTACCATGTTGGGCGCGGCCCGGGTGCGTGTGTCGGCGCGATTTCTCCTACGGACTATGCCAAGAACGTCAAGCGTGTCGAGCGCTTTTTGTCGGGCCATCGCAAGGATGTCGTCGACGAGCTGACCTCCGAGATGACGGATGCCGCCGAGGCGCTCGACTTTGAGCGCGCGGCACGCGTCAAACGTCGTTTGGAGGTCATCAGGGGTCTGGACGATCGTCAGCAAGTCGTTTTTCCCTCCAGTGTCGATATCGATGTCATCGGTTTCTATCGCGAGGAGACCATCTCTGCCGCTTGCGTCTTCGTCGTTCGCGAGGGCCGAACAGTTCGCACCTGCGAGTTCATTCTCGACAAGGGTCTTGATGTTGACGAGGAAGAGCTCCAGTCGGGCTTTCTTAAGCGCTATTACGATGAGACGGCTGATATTCCAGCTGAGATAAATCTCTCTGTCGAGCTTGAGGATGCGGAGGCGCTGGGGGAGTGGCTTGCAGGCAAGCGCGAGCGTTCCTGCCATCTCCATAGGCCGCAGCGTGGCGAAAAGCACCGTTTGCTCGATATGGCATCCAAAAATGCGCGCCATGCCCTCATGCGCTACATGATGCGAACGGGGTACGCTGACGACCGCACCAATCAGGCGCTCCTAGAGCTCGAAAGCGCGCTGGCGCTGCCGGCGCCGCCGATGCGTATCGAGTGCTTCGATATCTCGACGCTGCACGGAACCTTTACGGTCGCCTCGATGGTGGTGTTTACCATCGGGCGCGCCGACAAGAGCCAGTACCGTCGTTTTAAAATTCAGGCCGAATTGGACGAGGCAAACGACTTCGTGTCGATGTCCGAGGTTTTGGGACGACGCTATGCTCCCGAGCGCATGGCCGACGAGCGCTTTGGCTCGAGCCCCGATTTGCTCGTTGTCGATGGCGGTAAGCCGCAATTGACCGCTGCGATCAAGCAACTTGAGGCTCTTGGGCTCGATATACCGGTTTGTGGCTTGGCGAAGGCCGATGAGGAAGTTTTCGTGCCTTGGGACGAGACTCCCGTCGTGCTGCCGACCGGGTCTGCTTCGCTCTATCTAATTAAACAGGTTCGCGATGAATCGCACCGTTTTGCCATCACGTTCCATCGCGAGTTGCGCGATAAAGCCATGACGGTTTCGGTACTCGATGACGTTCCAGGCGTGGGACCCACCAGAAAACGTGCCCTTATGCGCCATTTTGGCTCGATGAAGCGTTTGCGCGCGGCGAGCGAGCAAGAGATCGCGGAAGTTCGCGGCATACCTGCCGATGTTGCCAAGGCGGTCCACGAGGCGCTCGTTGCATGGAATGCCGAGCGCGCCGAGGCGGCGGCTGGCCATTCCGATAGCTAAACACGAGCCAAACAACTGATATACATGATTGCGCGATTTTCAACCATTTATTTCGCCATGATTGCCTGCTGGTTTCGGGTTTTATTAACGCTAAAACGTTTGACTAACCCAAGCGAAAACCCTGCTATCCTGCGGGTTGACGAAGACTGATATCTCACCTCGCCGATACATACTGTCTGGCGAATCGTTTGTCAACGAATTCGGTGAACGGTAGTAAATACCGTTCAAGCGTATGTATGTATCGGTCGCCGAGCGCGGCACCTCAGTTGGGTTCGTCGGTAGGTAAGGTATATATCGTCCGCAAGTTGCGCGGGGGCACGTCTAGGTGCTCCCGGGTAAGATTCTCTATTGATAGGAGAAGACATGGCCATCATCAACAAGGGTATGTCCAGGCGTTCGTTCCTCGGCCTCACCGGCAGCGTCGCTGCTGTCGCAGGGCTTGGTCTCACCGGCTGCGGTGGCAGCTCTAGCGACGAGGGTTCCGCTTCCGGTTCCACCGATTCCGCCAACCGTGGCGGCGGCGTGATCACCGCTGGTTCCGCTTACGCTCCGTCCAGCTTCGATCCCGCCAGCACCGGCTCCGCTGTGGGCCTGGGTGCTAACTGGCACGTCGTCGAGGGCCTCTACGGCATCGATTACCACGACTACAGCACCTTCAACGAGCTCGCCACCGACGATCCTAAGTCCGTGGACGACACCACTTTCGAGGTCACCATCCGCAAGGGCGCCAAGTTCTCCGATGGCACGGAGGTCACCGCTGACGATGTCGTTGCCTCCTACACCGCTTGCGCCGCTTCCGCTACCTATGCTCCGTTCTTCCAGCCCTTCGAGTCCATCGAGGCCAAGGACGCCAGCACCGTGACGGTCAAGACCAAGGTCCCCAACTTCTCCCTGCTCAAGGATCGTCTGGCCATCGTCCGCGTTACCCCGGCCACCCAGACCGAGGAGGATCGCGCCAAGCAGCCGATCGGCTCCGGCCCCTGGATGTACGACTCTATCTCCGATACCGAGATCACCCTGGTTCCCAACCCCGAGTACAACGGTGAGTATGCTGCCGAGGATAAGAAGATCCAGTACAGCATCCTGACCGACCCCACCGCTCGCGTTACCGCTCAGCAGGAGGGCTCCACGCTCGTTATGGAGCTCGTTACCGCTGATGCCGTCGACCAGCTCGAGAGCGCCGGCTGCAAGATCGATAACGTTCAGGGTTTCGGCACCCGCTTCATCATGTTCAACGTCGCCAAGGAGCCTTGGAACAACGTCAAGGTCCGTCAGGCCGTCATGTATGCGCTCGACACCGAGAAGATGGTCAGCAACACCTTCGCCGGCCTTGCCACCGCTGCCAGCTGCTACCTGCCCAAGAGCTTCACCAACTATCATGAGGCTTCCACGGTGTACAAGACCGACGCCAAGAAGGCTAAGAAGCTCATCGAGGAGTCTGGCATCACCCCGGGTGCCATCACCCTGCGCACCACCGACAACGAGCAGATTAAGGGCATGGCCGCCCAGGTCAAGAACGACCTCGACGCTCTCGGCTTCGATGTGACCATCCAGACCGATACCTCGCCGGCCACCTACGCTGCCATCGACGGCGGCGAGGCCTACGATATCCTCCTTGCCCCTGGCGATCCGTCCTGCTTCGGCGCCGACCCCGACCTGCTGCTCAACTGGTGGTACGGCGACAACGTCTGGATGCAGACCCGTTGCCCGTGGAAGGAGTCCGCTGAGTGGCAGAAGCTCCACGGTCTCATGGACGAGGCTCTTGCCGCCGAGGGCGACGAGCAGCAGAAGAAGTGGAACGAGTGCTTTGACATCATTGCCGACAACGCCGTTCTGTACCCCGTTGTCCACGTCAAGACCGTCTCCGCTTCCTGGGACGATCCGTCCACTGCGCCCAACGGCGAGGCCCTCGATGGCTTCAAGGGCATCGGCACGACGAGCATGTCCTTCAGGGGCGTTGCGACCGTCAAGGCGTAAGACTCGCTTGAGTCTGTATGCAGGATGTCGGTCGTTGGGACCGTATCCTTATAGTTGAAACAAAGACCCGGGCGGCAACGATGTCGCTCGGGTCTTGTAATGAGTATCCGTACTCATATACCAGTTGGTCCTACCGACAAAAGAAAGGGGAGAGAACGTGAACAACTTGCTACGTTTGATTGGAAGGCGTCTCGTGGCGCTGCCGATCATGGCATTGGGCGTCACCGTCCTGGTGTTCTTCCTTATGTCGTTCTCCAAGACCGACCCCGCCTACACGGCGTTGGGTGACGGTGCCTCGCCCGAGGCGGTCGCCGAGTACCATGAGAAGTATGGTCTGGACGACCCCTGGCCCGTGCGCTACGTGCGCTATATGGGCGATTTGATTCATGGCGACATGGGCACCTATGGTGCTGCTCGTAACTCCGTTGCCAAGCGCATCTCCACGGCCCTGCCCGTTACGATGCAGCTGACCTTCATCGGTCTTGCCATCGGTGCGGTCGTTTCGTTTTTGCTCGGCGTCATCGCGGCACTGTATCGCGACAAATGGCCGGACCAAGTGATCCGCGTCTTTTCCATCGCCGGCTTGGCAACCCCGTCGTTCTGGCTTGCCGTTCTGTTGATCCTGCTGTTCTCTTCCTACCTTAAGGTGCTTCCGGCATCGGGTGCTCTGCCTCACTTCACCACGAATCCGGTTGGCTATCTGGGACGTATGATCATGCCCGCTATCGCCTTGGCATTTCCGCTGACAGGCCAGATGACTCGTATCGTGCGTACCGCCATGGTCGAGGAGCTCGACAAGGACTATGTCCGTATGGCTCGTGGCGCCGGCGTTCCCGAGAAGGTCGTCGTCGGCATCAACGTTCTTCGCAATGCGCTGATCACCCCGGTCACCACCCTCGGTCTTAAGATCGGTTACCTCATGGGCGGCGCCGTCGTCATCGAGGTTATCTTCAACCTCCCCGGCATGGGCACCGCGATTCTGCAGGGCGTTCAGGGCAACGAGGCGAACCTGGTTCAGGGCGTCGTCATCGTCGTTGCTCTCGCCTTCATCATCATCAACATCGTGGTTGACATGCTCTACCTGCTCATCAACCCGCGCATCAGGACGGTGTAGATTATGGTAAAGATTCGAGAGAAGCAAACCGAGCAGCTCGAGAAGGCTGCCTCCAAGGGGCTCAAGCTCGGTGGCTGGAAGAAGATGACGCTGTCTTCTAAGATTGCCGCCGTCGTGCTGGTGCTGGTCGCCCTGACTGCGATTCTGGCGCCCCTTCTTGCCCCCTATAGCCCGGTCGAGATCTTTACGGCTCGCCAGGCTCCCGGCAACGGATTTATCTTCGGTACTGACGATAAGGGTCGCGACATTCTGTCGCGTATGCTCTACGGTGGTCGTTACTCGCTGATTATCGGCTTTGGCGCCACTGCCATGGCTCTGGTCTGCGGCTCGGTCGTGGGCGCCCTTGCAGCGGTTTCGCGCAAGGCCGTCTCCGAGACGATCATGCGCATCTTGGACATCATCATGTCCATCCCGGGCATCGCCCTCGCGGCCGTCTTCGTCTCCATCCTGGGCAACTCCGTGCCGTCGATCATCTTCGCCATCGGCTTTATGTACACTCCGCAGATTGCCCGTATCGTGCGCGCCAACATCGTGTCCGAGTACGGCGAGGACTATGTTCGCGCGGTCATCGTTTCCGGTGCCAAGGCTCCGTGGATTCTGATCAAGCATGTTCTGCGTAACTGCATCGCCCCGATCATGGTCTTCACCGTTACCCTGGTCGCCGACGCCATCATCTTCGAGGCCTCGCTGACCTTCATCGGCGCTGGTATCCAGGAGCCCACCGCTACCTGGGGCAACATCCTCGCCGACGCCCGCGGCGGCGTGCTCGCCGGCCGTTGGTGGCAGGCGCTGTTCCCGGGCCTGGCCATCATGATCACCTGCCTGGCGCTCAACATCCTCTCCGAGGGCATTACCGACGCCATGGCCGCTGCTCCCTCCGCCGCCCTGGATCCGACCGATTCCTCCAAGCGTCGCGAGGCCGATCTGCTGGTCTCCGACCCCGTTCGCGCCTACAAGGAGCAGGCCCAGTCCCTCTCCGCTCGCCTTGGCGCCCTGCGCGATGTCGAGCTCAAGCGTGACGATCGCCACGTGCCCGACGAGTCCGTTGAGCCGATTCTCTCGGTCCGCGACTTCTGCATTCAGTTTGAGCATCACGGTGATATCAACGTCGTCGACCATGTCAACTTTGACGTTCGTCCTGGTCAGACCATGGGCCTGGTGGGCGAGTCCGGTTGCGGTAAGTCCATCACCACGCTGGCCATCATGGGCCTGACCGACGATGACGAGCATCTTTCCGGCGAGGTTCTCTGGGAGGGCCGTGACCTGCTCAAGATGAGCAAGAAGGAGTGGTTCGGCCTGCGCGGTACCGATATCGCCATGGTCTATCAGGACGCCCTGTCCTCGCTCAACCCCTCTATGCTCATCTCTGCCCAGATGAAGCAGCTCACCAAGCGCGGCGGAACCCGCAGCGCCGAGGAGCTCCTGGAGCTCGTCGGCCTCGATCCCAAGCGCACGCTCGAGAGCTATCCGCACGAGCTTTCCGGCGGCCAGCGTCAGCGTGTCCTGATCGCTATGGCCCTTACCCGCGACCCCAAGCTGGTCATCTGCGACGAGCCCACGACCGCTCTGGACGTTACCGTCCAGAAGCAGGTCATCAAGCTGCTCAACGATCTTCAGGCCAAGCTCGGCTTTGCCATGATCTTCGTTTCGCACGACCTGGCGCTGGTCGCCGAGGTCGCCCACAACATCACGGTTATGTACGCTGGCCAGGTTATCGAGCAGGCGCCCACCAAGGAGCTGCTCACTAACCCGATCCACGAGTACACCCGCGGTCTTCTGGGTTCCGTTCTGTCCATCGAGAGCGGTTCGGGCCGCCTGCACCAGGTGCCCGGCGCCGTTCCGAGTCCGCGCGATTTCCCCAAGGGCGATCGCTTCGCGCCCCGCTCGAGCCATCCGCGTATTGGTCTGGACACCCGTCCGGTCTTCAAGCGCGTGCCCGGCACCGAGCACTTCTATTCCGAGCTCCCCGACGAGGTGCTCAAGGCAAATGGTTTGACCCCTCACGCGGAGGTGATGTAGATGAGCGAGACCGCAGTCAACGGCGTCGAGCCGATCATCTTCCTTGATGACGTCCACGTCACCTTTAGGACCCGTACCGGCTCGATTCTGCACCCCAACCTGGTTCACGCCGTCCAGGGTGTAACGATTAAGCTCATGCCCGGCCAGACGATCGGCATCGTCGGCGAGTCCGGTTGCGGCAAGTCCACCACCGCCAACGTCATGTGCGGCCTGCAGGCCCCCACGAGCGGCAAGGTCTACTTTAAGGGCAAGGACGTTACCAAGCGTACCGCCGAGGACCGTCGTCACATGGGTCGCGTCATCTCGGTCGTGTTCCAAAACCCGGCCACGGCGCTCAACCCGCGCATGGTCGTTCGCGAGCAACTGCTCGATCCCATGCGCGTCCACAATCTGGGCACCGAGGCAGAGCAGGAGAAGCGCGTCAAGGAGCTCCTGGAGCTCACCGGTCTGCCCAGCTCTGCCGCCGAGGTTCTTCCCGGCCAGCTTTCGGGTGGTCAGCGCCAGCGCGTGGCAATTGCCCGTGCCCTGTCGCTGAACCCCGACGCCATCATCGCCGACGAGCCCACCTCGGCTCTGGACGTTTCGGTCCGCGCGCAGATCCTGAACCTGCTGACCGACCTTAAGAAGGAGCTCGGCCTGGCCATGGTGTTCATTAGCCATGACATCCAGACGGTCCGCTATATCTCTGACGACATCATCGTCATGAATGGCGGCAAGATCGTCGAGCAGGGCGAGGCCAAGCAGGTCTTCCAGCATCCCCAGGACCCCTACACCAAGATGCTGCTCGGCGCTGCGCCGTCGCTGCTGCATCCCAAGCTCGGCGAGTAGCCTCGCTTTCCCTCCCGTGCGCCCGGTTCCCTTGCCGGGCGCACCTCCGTTGCGATTTCGAAAGGTTGGGTTCACGAGCCATGCCAAGTGCTCAGGAGCTACAACATCAATTTGGTGAATATCGAGGCGCCATGCCTCGTCCATCAGATTTCGATCTCTTTTGGAAGGATCGCATGGCCGAGGCCGACGCCGTTGGGCTTGACTATGCGATCGAGACGGCATCGGTCACCGATGCCGTGACCTGCCAGCTTTTCGACCTCTGGTATACCGGCATGTGTGGCGCTCGCCTGCATGCCAAGTACCTTAAACCCGTCTCGGACGAGCCCGTGCCATTGGTGCTTCAGTTCCATGGGTATCCGGGTGCAAGCCGCAGCTGGTTTGAGCAGGCGTCGTTTGCGGGCATGGGCATGGCACTCATCGCCCTCGATTGCCCCGGCCAAGGAGGTCCCTCCGAGGACATTGGCGGATTTGAGGGCACAACGGTCGCGGGCCATATCGTCGCCGGAATCGACGGCGACCCGGCCAACCTCTACTATGTCCGCTTGCACCAAGATATTCGCATCCTGTGCCGCATCGTTCGCGAGCTCGAGGGCATCGATCTTGCGCGTGTGTTTGTGAACGGCGCGTCGCAGGGCGGCGGTTTGGGCATTGCGACCTGTGCGCTTAACAGCGAGCTTATCAATCGCGCCGCCATCCTCTATCCCTTCCTGTCGGATTTCCGCCTAGTCTGGGATTTGGATGCAGACGACATTGCCTACGAGGGCCTGCGCTATTGGTCTCGCTGGTTTGACGAGGACTCGACTCGTATTGACGAAGCCTATGCCAAGCTGGCGTACTTCGATTCCAAGAACTTTGCCCCTATGGTCAAATGCCCCGTGCTGTTTGGCACCGGCACAGCCGATATCGTCTGCCCGCCAGCGACGCAGTTTGCGGTCTATAACAACCTGACTTGCGAAAAGCGTCATGAGTTCTTTGAAGGCTTTGGCCACGAGGAGATTCAGGATTTTGACGATCTGATCATTCCGTTTTTCTGCAAGGGAGGGGAGGCTCATGTCTAAGTGCGAGAGCAATGTCAATGGGCTGATTGTCCCCGAGCTCGTGGGAATTCCTGGAACGGTTTCGTCAAGGCTCGCAGAATATCGGGACTGGCGCGGTGATGTCCAAGCAGATGTTTCTGATTTAGAGACATGCGCTTCGAATCTTGAGATTCAAGGCCCGGCCATTACGGCGATTGACTTTGTTAACCCCTGCGCCCGTTACTCGGAGGTCTCCTTTGAGCTCGGTGACGATGCGATTCACGCTCGTTTGATCGAGCCTGTCGGTCGTGCCCGAGTATCTGGGCGCGTGCCGCTGTGCCTGATGTTCCACGACATCGATCGGCCTGTGCGCGGCTGGCATCACATGACGAGATTTGCCGCCATGGGGTATGCCGTCCTCGCGCTGGATGACGATGTTGCTGGTGCGGACGACCTGCAGCGGGGGATTTCTTCGCCCGCTTTTGTCGAGCGCGTCCGTTGGGGTTGCACGCTGGCGAAGGTGGCGCGCAATCTTGATGGCATGGACCCCGACCGCATCTTTGCATGGGGCGAGGGCCTTGGCGGCGGAGTCGCGCTGGCGGTTTCTGCTCTGGACGAGCGGGGCCTCGCCTGCACGGCGGTTGCCAATCCGCTTCCTGGCGGCCTCGAGGCGCTGTCGTCTCGGGTGCGCGGATCGGTGCTCATGGGCACATCGCTTATGGATGCCGTGAGCGATCCCAAGGATCAGTTTGCCGTATTCAACGGTCTTGAGTGTGACCGGAGGCATATCATCTATGCAAAATACGCTCACGAGCGCATCAATGCGTTCGAAAACGAAGTCGTCGACTTCTTTAACCAAACGTCCTACCCGTGTTCTTTGGCCTAGACGGCCTGGACACTGCCAACAAGAGTGGGCGGCATAGGGCTGCCCGCCAGACAACTAAGGAGATTCTTGTGGCAACTCAGAAATTCACCGGCGTTATCCCTCCCGTCGTTGTTCCCGATACCGAAGACCACCAGCTCGATGTTGCCTCCTTTGAGCGCAGCATCAACCGCATGATCGATGCCGGCGTCGATGGCTTGTTCTTCCTGGGCTCCTCGGGCGAGGTCGTCTTCTCCACCGACGAGCGTCGCCGTCAGATCATCGCCGAGGCCGTCCGTATCGTCGACCACCGCGTTCCCGTTCTGGTCGGCATCATCGACACCGAGACCGAGCGCATGATCGAGCACGGTAAGGTCGCTCAGGAGCTGGGCGCCGATGCGCTTGTCGCCACCTGCCCGTTCTATGCCCTGCAGGGCATGACCGAGGTCGAGGAGCACTTCCGCATCCTGCATGAGGAACTCGACCTGCCCATCTTCGCCTACGACATCCCCGTGTGTGTCCACACCAAGCTCCCGTGGAAGCTTCTTGCCAAGCTCGGTGCCGAGGGCGTTCTGGCCGGCGTCAAGGATTCCTCGGGTGATGACATCTCGTTCCGCTACCTCGTTCAGGAGAACGAGAAGAACGGCCATCCGATGAGCATTCTCACCGGTCACGAGGTTGTTGTCGACGGCGCCTACCTCGGTGGCGCCGACGGTTCCGTCCCGGGTCTCGCCAACGTTGAGCCCGAGGGCTACGTACGTCAGTGGAAGGCCGCTCAGGCTGGTGACTGGGCTACCGTCAAGGCCGAGCAGGACCGCCTCAATGAGATTTCGCACATCTGGGATGTCACCTCGGGCGTCCAGGGCTATGCCGGTGGCGTCGGCGCCTTCAAGACCGCTATGAACCTCATGGGCATCTTCGACAGCCCGACCATGCCGCGCCCGGTGAAGGCCATGACCGGCGAGAACGTCGAGGCGATTAAGAAGGTCCTTCAGGACAACGGTCTCCTTTAAAGCTTTCCCAGGCACCCGACCTCGCCGTTCAACCGTGCGGCCATGACCCATTAGGTCAATGGCCACACGGTTTCTCGGCGATCTCGGGCACCTGGAAAACCTTTACCGCGCTGTGGCGGCTAGCCTGACGGCGCATTTCCTGTAGTTGTTTTTATCTCCTAAGGAGAGCGACATGGAGAACAAGTACATTTGCTCCGTTGATATCGGCGGCACCAAGATTGCAACCGCCATTATGGAGTACCCGGCTGACGGCAGCGTGCCCCATCCCGTTTTTGAGGCCGAGGTTCCTACCGAGGCCCAGGAGGGCGGCGAGGCCGTCTTCCAGCGTATCGAGGCGTCCATCAAGGCTGCTCTCGAGGCGAATCCCGATGTCGAGGTCCTTGGCGTCGGTATCGGTGCCGCCGGCGTCGTCGATCCCAAGACGGGCGCCATCGCGTATGCCAACGAGATCATGCCCGGCTGGTCCGGCGTTCAGTTGGGGCCGCGTCTGCGCGAGGACCTCGGTCTTCCCGTTGCCGTCGTAGGCGACGTGCAGGCTCATGCTCTGGGCGAGGCCCACTGGGGCGTCGGCAAGGGCAAGTTCTCCGTCTTGTGCCTGGGCATCGGCACGGGCATCGGCGGCGCATATGTCGAGAACGGCCGCGTGATGCAGGGCTTCCATGGTGCTGCCGGTCATATGGGCCACATCGAGTGCTCGGCTGCCGCCGGCATTCCCTGCGCCTGCGGGCGTTCCGGTCATCTTGAGTCGGTTGCTTCGGGCACTTCCATTGGTCGTATGTACGATGAGCGCTTTGGTCGCGTCGACCCCAGCCGTCCTTCGGTCGGTCGCGATGTGAACGACCTGTGCCGTGCGGGCGACGCAAAGGCGACCGAGGTCATCCATGACGCCGGTTTTGCGCTGGGTGCCAGCTTGGGCTCGCTCGCTAACATCCTGGACCCTGAGGTCATCGTGCTTTCGGGTGGCGTGATTCACCAAGGTCCCGATTGGCGTTCACAGACGTGGAAGGATTCGGTGCACGAGGGCTATGCCAGCCAGGCGCTCGATCCGCTTCAGGACACGCCGATCCTCATCGGTTCTCTGGAGGGCGATGCTCCGCTCATCGGTGCCGCTGAGCATCTTCTTGCCTCGTTGAAGTAAACGTATCTTCTGTAGGAGCCTCCCGAGACAACACGCCTCGGGAGGCTGTTCTGAGAAAGGTTACAGCCTTATGACCGTCGATCCTTTGATTCAATCCCTGAAGGGCAAGCTCGTCGTGAGCGTTCAGGCGTATATGGGCGAGCCGCTTCGTACGCCCGAGACCATGGCTCAAATGTCGCGTGCTTGCGAGCTCGGCGGCGCCGCCGCCATTCGCTGCCAGGGCCTTGCCGACATTGCCGCCATTAAGGGTCGCTGTGAGGTTCCCGTCATCGGCCTGTGGAAGGATGGGCACGAGGGCGTTTACATCACGCCGACGCTGCGTCACGCTCGCGCCTGCGTTGCTGCCGGTGCCGATATCGTGGCGATCGACGCCACCGATCGTCCGCGCCCCGATGGCAAGACGGTCGAGGATACCTTCCGCCCGCTGCACGAGGAGGGTGTGCTCCTGATGGCGGATTGCGCCACCATCGAGGACATTCGCCGTGCGGTTGATATGGGCTTCGACCTGGTATCCACCACGCTTTCTCACGGCGTCGCCGCCATCGACTGTACCATGGCCGATGGCCCCGATCTGCCGCTCCTGCGTCAGGCGACCGAGGAATTCCCCGGTCTTCCCATCATCTGCGAGGGCCGCGTGCACACGCCCGAGGAGGCTCGCGCCGCGATCGATGCTGGCGCCTGGGCCGTTGTCGTCGGCACCGCCATCACGCACCCCACGAGTATTACGAGTTGGTTCAAGGCTGCGCTTGAGGCGTAAGACAGGCCTCGTATCCGCTCGGGGCGGTATACTCAATATAGGCAATTGACCGCGCGGGATCCGGGTTGCTGGGTCCCGCGCTTGTTTTCGGGAGGCAGCACATGCAAAAGGGAGATGCCATGGATGCGGCGGAGCGCTCGGAGCGCATACCCGATATCGTCATCATCACCGGAATGTCCGGATCGGGCCGCACACAGGCCATGCACGTGTTCGAGGACATGGGCTATTTTTGCATCGATAACCTGCCTCCGCGTCTCATCGCCCAGCTTGCCGAGCTCGTCGGCATCAATACGGGCGTGGGCAGGCATCTCGCCGTCACCTGCGATTTGCGTAGCCAGGGACTGTTTGACGAGCTGCTCGATGCGGTCGCCGCGCTCGAAGAGCGCGAGATGAGCTGCGACATCGTGTTCCTGGAGGCTTCTGACGAGGTGCTGATTCGTCGCTACAGCGAAAATCGCCGCCGTCATCCTATTGCCAAGCCGGGGGAGACTACGGCCGATGCCATTCAGCGCGAGCGCCTTCAGCTGCAGGGCGTGCGCGACCGAGCCGATATGATTATCGACACGAGCCGTCTGCGCACCTCTGCGCTGCGCAACAAGCTACGTATGGCATTTTCCGAGCTGTCCGACCAGCAGCTCATGGACGTCCACGTGTTCTCGTTTGGCTTTAAGCACGGCATGCCCGTCGAGGCGGACATTATGATCGACGTTCGCTTCCTGCCCAATCCGTTCTACGATCCCGAGATGCGCACGATGACCGGTCTCGATAAAAAGGTCTCTGATTTTGTTCTGGACCATCCCAAGACGCAGGAGTTTTGGAAGGCCTGGACACAGCTGCTCGATACGGTGATGCCAGGCTATATCGCGGAGGGCAAGCCGCAGCTTTCTATCGCCATCGGCTGCACGGGCGGCCAGCACCGCAGCGTTGCCATTGCCGAGGCCACGGCCCGTTACCTGGAAGGCGCTCAGTACCACGTGAGTATCTCTCACCGCGACCTGTCGCGCGCCAACACGAAGGCATAGGCCTGCATGTCGTTTACCGCTGAGGTGCGCGACGAGCTTGCGCGCTGCGAACCCGAATGTGAATACTGCGACTTGTCGACGCTTGCCGCCCTCACGCGTGTGAGTGGTACGCTCTCGCTTACCGGCTCGGGGCGGTATCGTTTGACCGTTGCGACTGAGACGGGAGCCGTCGCGCGCACGATGATCACGCTGACGCATCGTATCCTTAAGCTCAAAACGGAGTTCACCGTCCGCAAATCTGTCTTGCATAAGGTTCGAAACTACCTCATCACCTTGCCTGATCAGCCCGATTTGGATAAGGCTCTGGTGCTGCTGGGCATTCTCGACCGTAGGGGAGGGCTCGTCGCAGGTGTGCCGCGTCACATTGTCGCCCGTCCTTGCTGTAGACTTGCCTATATCCGCGGCGCGCTCATCGCGGGCGGCTTCGTGGCCGATCCACGCGGCGATTTTCATTTGGAGATCGCGGTACAGGGCGAGCAATATGCCAAGGGGCTTTGCGATCTGTTGGAGCAGATTGGGGTCCATGCTCGTGTTAATGCACGGCGGGGGTCATATGCCGTGTACATTAAGAGCGCCGAGGAAATCGAGCATCTATTAAAGCTGATTGGTGCCAAGCGCAGCGTTGCCGAGATTGAGGAGGCGCGCGCGGTCAAGTTGGTTAAGAACGATGTGAACCGTCGCGTGAATGCCGAGCTCGCCAACCAGACCAGAAGCGCCGGTGCTGCCCAACATCAGCTTGCGCTTATCGATGAGCTCGAGCAGCGTGGCCTTCGCGATGCGCTTCCGGATGCCTTGGCGGTCTTTTGCGACCTGCGCGAGCGCTATCCTGATCTGTCGCTGCGTGATTTGGGGGAGATGGCTGACCCTCCCTTGTCGAAGTCAGCCCTCTACCATCGTGTTTTACGGCTTGAAAAGCTCATTGAAGCAAACAGGTAGTTTGAAGTAACGACTTATATATGGATTGAGCTGCTATTTTAGTCTTTAAAACGTTTTAACGTAAATTTGATTTTCAATTTCGAGCATTCTCGTGAAATTCAAGTCAAAAAAAAGGTATATTAGGCGAGTGGTTAGTTTGTGGGCCTCAACGGCGGGCGCTGTAGCTCGCGGGGGCCTTACGAAAGGAGACACAATGGCAGTAAAGGTTGCTATTAACGGCTTCGGTCGCATCGGTCGTCTGGCTTTCCGTCAGATGTTCGGTCATGAGGGCTCCGAGATCGTCGCTATCAACGACCTCACCTCTCCCGATATGCTCGCTTACCTGCTGAAGTACGACTCCACGCAGGGCAACTACGCTCGCGATCACGAGGTCGTTGCTGGCGAGGATTCCATCACCGTTGACGGCAAGGAGATCAAGATCTACAAGGAGGCCGACGCCAACAACCTGCCTTGGGGCGACCTTGACGTCGACGTCGTTCTCGAGTGCACCGGCTTCTACACCAGCAAGGCTAAGGCTCAGGCCCACATCAACGCTGGCGCCAAGAAGGTCGTCATCTCCGCTCCGGCCGGCAGCGATCTGCCCACCATCGTGTACAACGTCAACCATGAGACGCTGACCGCGGAGGACAACATCATCTCCGCTGCTTCCTGCACCACCAACTGCCTCGCCCCGATGGCCAAGGGTCTGAACGACTTCGCTCCCATCGTGTCCGGCATCATGACCACCATCCACGCCTTCACCGGCGACCAGATGCCGCTCGACGGCCCGCAGCGCAAGGGCAACTTCCGTCGCTCCCGCGCCTGCTCCGAGAACATCGTCCCGAACACCACGGGCGCTGCCAAGGCCATCGGCCTGGTTCTCCCCGAGCTCAACGGCAAGCTCATCGGTGCCGCCCAGCGCGTCCCGACGCCGACCGGCTCGCTGACCAACCTCTACGCCGTCGTTGACAAGAAGGTCACCGTCGACGAGGTCAACGCTGCCATGAAGGCCTACGCCGAGACCATCCCCGAGACCTTCGCCTACAACGAGGACCAGATCGTCTCCCGCGACATCGTCGGCGAGACCCACGGCTCCATCTTCGACGCCACTCAGACCATGTGCTCTGACCTCGGCAACGGCCAGACCCTCGTTCAGGTCACCTCTTGGTACGACAACGAGAACTCCTACACCTCTCAGATGGTCCGCACCATCAAGTACTTCGAGAAGTTCGTTGCTTAATTTAGCTTTTAGCGAATAGCTCGTTGAGCGTCTAAAGAAGGGCGCGGCCTTATAGGGCTTACACCCTAGGGTCGCGCCCTTTTTATAAGAAATCGTCTGCCGTAATGGGAGGCAGACACGTACGAAAGGTAGAAGCAAACATGGCCTTTACCAAGAAGACCGTCCGCGACATCGATGTCGACGGAAAGCGCGTTCTCGTCCGCGTTGACTTTAACGTGCCTATCAAGGATGGCGTCGTTGGCGACACCACCCGTATCAAGGCTGCCCTGCCCACCATCAACTACCTCGTTGAGCACAACGCTCGCGTCATCCTCATGAGCCACCTCGGCCGTCCCGAGGGCACCGGCTTCCAGCCCGAGCTGTCCCTCGAGCCCGTCGCCAAGAAGCTCGCTGAGCTCTCTGGTCTCGACGTTGCCTTTGTCGCCGACACCTACGGCGAGAAGGCTGCTGAGGCTGTCGCCGCCGTCGAGCCGGGCAAGGTCCTCGTTCTCGAGAACGTCCGTTTTGACAAGCGTGAGAAGAAGAACGATCCCGAGATCGCCAAGAAGCTCGCTTCCTATGGTGACGTCTTCGTTCTCGATGCCTTCGGCACCGCTCACCGCGCCCAGGGTTCCGTCGTGGGCCCCGCCGCTTACCTGCCTGCCGTCGCCGGCTTCTTGCTCGAGAAGGAGGTCGACACGCTGACCGGCATCTTCGCCGAGCCCGAGCGCCCCTTCGTCGCCATCGTCGGCGGTTCCAAGGTTTCCTCCAAGATCGGCGTTCTCGATCACCTCATCGACTCCGCTGACACCCTGATCATCGGTGGCGGCATGGCCTACACCTTCTTCCTGGCTCAGGGCCTGTCCGTTGGTCAGTCCCTCAAGGAAGAGGACTGGGTCGAGCGCGCCGGCGAGATGCTCAAGAAGGCCGAGGAGAAGGGCGTCAAGATCCTGCTCCCCATCGACAACCGTGTTGCCGATCACTTTGGCGAGGACGCTGTCCCCGAGGTTGTTGCTTCCGACGCTATCCCCGACGATCGTGAGGGTATGGACATCGGTCCCAAGACCGAGGAGCTCTATGCCGAGGCTGTCAAGGGAGCCAAGACCGTGTTCTGGAACGGCCCCATGGGCGTCTTCGAGTTTGACAACTTTGCTCACGGCACCCAGGCTATCGCCGAGGCTGTCGCCGAGGCTGACTGCACCTCGATCATCGGCGGTGGTGACTCTGTCGCAGCTGTCAACAAGTTCAACCTGGCCGACAAGATGAGCTGGATCTCCACCGGTGGTGGCGCTTCCATGGAGCTCGTCGAGGGTAAGGCCCTGCCCGGAGTGGAGGCGCTTCTCGATGCCTAATCGCACCCTTCTTATCGCTGGTAACTGGAAGATGAACAACGACGTCGCCGAGGCCGCCAAGCTCGCCGACGAGCTGGCTCAGGCTCTGCCCGAGGTTCCGGCTGGCGTCGAGGTGCTCGTCTGCCCTCCGACCATCGACATCACCACGGTTCATGACCGCATTCAGGCTGCCCCCATCGCCCTCGGTGCACAGAACGTGTACTGGGAGGCCAAGGGTGCCTTCACCGGTGAGTCTTCTTGCGACATGCTCAAGTCCGCTGGCTGCACCTACTGCATTATCGGTCACTCCGAGCGTCGCGACTACTTCCACGAGACCGACGAGGACCAGAACAAGAAGGCTAAGGCTCTCGTTGCCGCCGGTCTTGTTCCCGTCTTCTGCTGCGGCGAGTCCCTTGAGGTCCGCGAGGCTGGCACCTATGTCGAGCACGTCGTGAACCAGGTCAAGGCTGGCCTTGCTGGCCTTGAGATCACCTGCCCCAAGCAGGTCGTCGTCGCCTACGAGCCCATCTGGGCCATCGGCACCGGCAAGACCGCTACCGCCGAGGACGCTCAGGAGGTCTGCGGCGCTATCCGTGAGACCCTCAAGGAGATGTTCGGCGAGGAGCTCGCCAACGGCATCCGCGTTCTCTACGGCGGTTCCGCCAAGCCCGGCAACATTGCCGAGCTCGTCGCCAAGCCCGACGTTGACGGCGCCCTCGTGGGCGGCGCTTCGCTCAAGGCTGCCGACTTCGCCTCTATGGTCGTCAAGGCAGGCGAGTAGGACATATGGCACAGCGTCATCTTCCTGCACTCCTGATCATCATGGATGGTTGCGGCCTTGCTCCGGCCGATGGCGAGAACGCCGTCGCCGCTGCCAAGACGCCCTTCCTTGATAGCCTGTACGAGAAGTACCCCCACACC
Source organism: uncultured Collinsella sp. (assembly GCA_900544385.1). Lineage (GTDB taxonomy): Bacteria > Actinomycetota > Coriobacteriia > Coriobacteriales > Coriobacteriaceae > Collinsella. The sequence goes on along the minus strand of UQVD01000011.1, from coordinate 12,176 downwards.
ACGCTCGGCGCTTCGGGCGAGGACGTGGGTCTTCCCGATGGCCAGATGGGTAACTCCGAGGTGGGTCACCTCAACATCGGTGCCGGACGCATCGTGTTTCAGGAGCTTTCGCGCATCAACAACGCCATCAAGGACGGCTCCATCGCCAAGAACGAGGTTTTTGTCAAGGCTATGGACGACGTCAAGGCTGACGGTAAGACTCTCCACCTCATGGGCCTTATGAGCCCTGGCGGTGTTCATTCTCACATGAACCACGTCGAGGCTCTGGTCAAGATGGCTGCCGAGCACGGTGTCAAGACCGTTCGCGTCCACGCCTTCATGGATGGTCGCGACGTTGACCCGCAGTCCGGTGCCGGTTACATGAGTGAGTTCTGCGCCTTCCTGGCTAAGATCTCCGAGGAGACCGGTTGCGACGCTCGCGTTGCCACCGTCTCGGGCCGTTATTGGGCCATGGACCGCGATAATCGTTGGGAGCGCATCCAGCGCGCCTACGACGTCATGGTCAACGCGTCCGATGCTGATACCGACCCCGTTGCCGGTATCAAGGCCTACTACGAGAAGGATCCGCGCGGCGACGAGTTCGTCGAGCCCTTCGCTGCCCACAACGAGGGCATCCACGAGGGCGACGCGGCCATCTTCTTCAACTTCCGTCCCGACCGCGCTCGTCAGATGACCCGCGTGTTCACGGACAAGGAGTTCGACGGCTTTGAGCGCGAGCAAATCAAGCTCTCGCACTTTGTGACGATGACCGAGTACGATCCGACGTTTGACGTCGAGGTCGCCTTCCCCAAGACGTTCCCCGAGAACGTCCTGGCCGACGTTATCGCCGCCAATGGCCTGAAGCAGCTGCACACCGCCGAGACCGAGAAGTACGCCCACGTGACGTTCTTCCTCAACGGCGGCATCGAGGAGCCCAAGGAGGGCGAGGAGCGCGTGCTCGTCGCTTCCCCCAAGGTCGCTACCTACGATCTGCAGCCCGAGATGAGCGCTCCCGAGGTGACCGAGAAGCTTGTCGCCGCCATCAACGAGGATCGCGCTGATTTCTACATCGTGAACTTCGCGAACTGCGACATGGTTGGTCACACCGGTGTCTTCGACGCCGCCGTTAAGGCCGTCGAAGCTGTTGACGATGCCCTGTCCAAGGTTGTCCCGGCGATTCTCGCCAAGGGCGGCTTTGCACTGATTACCGCCGACCACGGCAACGCCGATCACATGTTTGACGTTGCTTCCGACGGTTCCAAGCATCCGTTTACGGCTCACACCACCAACCGCGTGCCGTTCATCATCGTTGATGAGAAGGCCAAGCTCACCGGTATCGAGGACGGCCGTCTTTCCGATATCGCTCCGACCATGCTCACCATGGCTGGTATTGAGCCTTCCGCCGAGATGACGGGCCGCGTGCTCGCCACCGAGGCCTAATAGAAAACAAATACCGTTTTCTAGTAAGGGGGTTGTCCACAACCGGACAACCCCCTTTTTGGTATTTCTGCCATTTCCACCCCGTCCTTGAGTGGCAGGTAGGGGAGAGCGGGGGATTGTGGTACAGTACTGGAGTTTGAACTGTTCTATTAAGGAGCTTATCTATGGGTCCGTTCCAGATTCTTCTGTTTGTCGTATGGGCTGTCTCTGCCGTGGCGCTGACGATTCTCGTCCTGATGCATTCCGGTAAGGGCACCGGCGTTTCGGATATGATCGCTAGCTCGCTGTATAACTCCAGCTCTGCCACGGGCGTCATGGAGCAGAACCTCGATCGCCTGACGGTAATTATGGCCGTTGTTTTTGCCGTGTGCGTCGTCCTGTGCATGTTCTTCTTCCCGCAGGGCATCGTCGGCTACTAAGCATCGGCGTATTTACGATTGCAATGGGTCTCGCAGGTGCGGGACCCTTTTTGTTTACATATTTGTAACAGAGTCAAAATATCCCCACATACTTCGCCCAACTAAAGAAATTCTCGACCGTTAACCGGAATTAGCCCCAAATCGTGCATAAAATGCGCTACTGTATTGCGAAACGTTGGTCCGTTGTGCATAACCAGCCATAGCAGCGGGCGGCGTTTTGATGGTTCGGATCGGATTGTCTCGACATATGTCCGACTGAACATTTCTTTGTCCTATCTCATAAGGAGGATGGCATGGCTGATTCTATGTTCCACCAGCCCGTTATGGGTCGTCGCGCCTTTGTTGGCGGCACCCTCGCTGCGAGCTCCATGGCTTTTCTTGCCGCATGCGGCAAGAAGGGCGGCGACGCTTCCGGTTCTGAGTCCGGTTCGACGCTGAACTTCTACATCAACAACCCGGTCTGCATCGACCCCTACAATGTCCAGGAGGACCAGGGCACTCAGGTCGAGTACCAGCTCTTTGACGCTCTGACCTCTTATGACGCCGAGAAGGGCGAGATCGTTCCGCTGGCTTGCGAGTCCTTCGAGGCCAACGACGACGCCACCGAGTTTACCTTCAAGATCAAGAAGGCCAAGTTCCACAACGGTGACGACGTTACCTCCAAGTCCTTCAAGCTCGGTTGGGAGCGTCTGGTCAACACCAAGTCGGCCATCGCTACCGAGTACGGCCCTTCCGAGGTCTCCTATCACCTTTCCATGGTCGAGGGCTATGACGACCTGCTTGCCGGTAACGCTACCGAGCTCAGCGGTGTTACTTGCCCCGACGATGAGACCCTCGTCGTCAAGCTGTCTTCCGCTTACGCCGACTTCCCCTTCGTCGCCTCTCATCCGGCTCTGGCCCCGGTTCCCGAGTGCGCCGAGTCCGATGTCAAGAGCTTCTACCTTGCACCGGTCGGTAACGGCCCGTTCATGATGGACGGCAAGTGGGAGGATGGTCAGGAGATCAACCTCAAGAAGTTCGACGATTACTATGGCGACAAGGCCAAGATCGATGGCATCCACTTCCAGGTCATCAAGGACATGGAGACCGCTTACAAGGAGTTCCAGGCCGGTAACCTCGATGTCTGCGACGTTCCCGTTGCTCAGATCGACGCTGCCAAGAAGGATCGCGGCGTGTCCAAGGACGGCTACACCATGGGTGACGGCGAGCGTATGCTGCTCGGCGCCGAGCCTTCCACCTACTACCTGACCTGCAACAACACGGCCGAGCCGTTCAACAACGCCGACCTGCGCAGGGGTATCTCCCTGGCCATAAACCGTGAGGCCATCTGCAAGACCATCTTCAAGGGTACCCGTACCCCTGCCGACGGCATTGTTCCTCCGGGCATCGATGGCTACAAGGAGGGCGCATGGGAGTTCTGCGCCTACGACGTCGACAAGGCTAACGAGTACCTCGACAAGGTTGCTCCCGCTGGTGCTAACGGCGATCGTGGCATTAACGTGACTCTGTCCTACAACCAGGACGGTGGCCACAAGGAGATCATGGAGTCCATCATCGGCGACCTCGCCAAGGTTGGCGTTACCGCTGTCTCCGATACCCCCGAGTGGTCTGCCCTGCTCGAGCAGTATCAGAACTTTAACTATCAGTTCGGTCGTCTGGGTTGGATTGCTGACTACCCGATCATGGACAACTTCCTGTATCCGCTGTTCCACTCCGACTCCCTCGGTGGCGACAACCGCTCTGGTTACAACAACCCCGAGTTCGACGCCAAGGTCGACGAGGCCCGTACCACGGTTGACGACGAAGAGCGCGTCGCTAAGATGCAGGAGGCCGATGCAATGGTCGCTGCCGACTGCCCGGTCATCCCGGTGATGTTCTACACGCACACCATCGCCGGCTCTGATCGCATCAAGCACCTCTATGTCGATCCGCAGAAGCACGCCGATCTGGGTACCGCTGAGCTCGCCTAAGAGTTTGCAGCTTCCGTGAGGGTCAAGTATTTACGTAGACCTCATGGGAAACATACAGTTCTCCCTAACCTGGGGTAAACTGGCTGATGGTAATTTTGGGATGCCGGTCTGGCGATCGGCATCCCATTTAGGTTAATCCCTAGATAGGGGAGTGGTATGGGTAAGTACATCGTTAAACGTGTGCTTCAGTTCATCCCGGTGTTTTTGGGCGTTACGCTGATTTTGTTCGCCCTCCAGAATATCGTGCCGGGAGATCCGATCAAGCTGATCGGTGGAGACAAGGCTCTGTCCCCCGAGGTGGAGCTTCAGCTTCGCGTCCGCTATCACCTGGTCCAGTCGGACGAGGACGGCAACGCGATCCTTGACGAGAACGGCGACCCCGTTCAAACGTCACTCGTGGACCGTTACTTGTATTACATGAACGGCCTGCTTCATGGCGATCTGGGCAATTCGTATCAGCGCAAGCTGCCGGTTACGGAAATCTTTGCCCAGAAGTATCCGTATACGGTCAAACTTGCCGCGTGCGCCATCGTGCTCGAGGCAATCATGGGTATCGGTGCGGGTATCATTTCGGCGGTAAAGCGTTATTCCTTCTGGGATATTTTGGTAACGCTCACCACGTCGATCCTCGTTGCCGTCCCGGCCTTCTGGCTCGGTATGTTGCTGCAACTGTTCTTTGGCGTCATTCTCAAGGACGCCACGGGCGGTGCATTCTCCATGCCGATCTCGGGTGCCGGCGGTGCCAGCTCTCAGTATCAGGATTGGATGCACTATGTGCTTCCGACCATTACGCTGGCTTCGGTTTCGACCGCTTATGCTGCCCGCATTATGCGCTCGCAGCTGCTTGACGTCATGAACCAGGATTACATTCGTACGGCAAAAGCCAAGGGTCTCTCCAATCGCGCGATCATCATCAAGCATGCGCTTAAGAATGCACTCATCCCCGTCGTTACCTATATTGGTGTCGACTTTGGCGGCATGCTTTCGGGCGCCATCCTGACCGAGACGGTCTTCAACTGGCCCGGTATCGGCTATGAGGTCTATCGCGCCATTAGCATGCGTGACTGGCCCATCGTTATGGGCGGCGTTACGCTCATCGTCGTCGTCGTCATGGTGATCAACCTGCTCGTCGACATTAGCTATGCATTCCTCGACCCGCGCATCCGCCTTGGCGGTCCGTCGGATAAGGCCTAAGGGAGGTACGTCTCATGCAGGAAACTGATCCTCAGTCTCAGGAGCAGGCTACCGCCACCAATGCCGCATCTGCTCCCGCCAAGTCCCGCACGCTGTGGGGCGACGCTTTTAAGCGTCTTCGTAAGAACAAGCTCGCCGTTATCGGTGTCTGCTGGATCATCATCGTCGTTGTGGTTGCCCTGACCGCAGATCTGTGGGCTAAGCCCTGGCTCGGTTCGCCAACGGCTTCCGACTCAACCACCATGGCCCAGACGTCGCTGATGGCTCCGTGTGCAGAGCACCCGTTTGGCACCGACGCCCTTGGTCGTGACATTCTCGTCCGCGTTATCTACGGTGCACGTGTTTCGCTTTCCGTCGGTATTATGGCCACTGCGATCTCCACGGTGATTGGTCTGGTCATGGGTGCCCTAGCCGGTTTCTACGGCGGCATCTGGGATACGATCATCATGCGCTGCGCGGATATCTTCCTGGCATTCCCGTACGTGCTTTTCGTTGTCGCCATGATCGCCGTTATCGGCCGTGGTCTTCAGAACGTCTTTTTTGCCATCGGCATTCTCGGCTGGCCTTCGATTGCGCGCGTCTTCCGCTCTGCAATCTTGACGGTCAAGGAAAACGATTATGTTGACGCTGCGCGCGCGATGGGTGCATCTGATGCTCGTATCGTCGTGCGTCACATCTTCCCGAACTCCGTCGCCTCCATTGTGGTCTACGCGACCATGAACATTGGTGGCGCCATTCTGACCGAGTCCGCTCTGTCCTTCCTCGGCATGGGCGTTATTCCGCCTACGCCTTCGTGGGGCTCCATGATTCAGGACGGTCAGCAGTATCTTCTGACTGCTCCCTGGATGATGATCATGCCCGGTCTGGCAATTCTCTCGACGGTGCTCGCCTTCACCCTGCTGGGTGACGGTCTGCGCGACGCCCTCGACGTCAAGATGAAGGACGCATAAGGATGAAGAAGAACAAGAACTATGTGGACCTGAAGGACCAGCCGGTTCCCGAGGGCCAGCATCTGCTCGAGGTCGATGACCTTAAGATGTATTTCCACACCGAGGATGGCGTTGTTCGCGCTGTCGACGGTGTCTCCTACACGCTCGATCGCGGCGAGACCCTGGGCGTCGTCGGTGAGTCCGGCTCCGGTAAGTCCGTGACCGCCATGACCATCATGGGTCTTATCTCGATGCCTCCGGGAAAGATCGAGGGCGGCGACGTTCGCTATCGCGGTCGTTCTATCCTCGAGATGACCGAGGAAGAGATGCAGCACATTCGCGGTAACGACATCGCGATGATCTTCCAGGATCCTATGACCTCCTTGAACCCGGTCTATAAGATCGGCAAGCAGGTGGGCGAGGGTCTTCGTCTGCACCGCGGCTACTCCAAGCAGGAGGCGCTCAAGCGTGCCACCGAGCTTTTGGACCTCGTTGGTATTCCCGAGCCCGAGAAGCGCGTCAATGAGTATCCGCACCAGTTCTCTGGCGGTATGCGTCAGCGCGTCATGATTGCCATGGCTCTTGCCTGCGATCCCGATATTTTGATTGCCGACGAGCCCACGACTGCCCTGGACGTTACCATTCAGGCTCAGATTATTGAGCTTATGCAGGAAATGCAGGAGAAGAACGGCAACGCCATCATCATGATCACCCATGACCTGGGCGTTGTCGCTGATATGGCCGACAAGATCATGGTTATGTACGCCGGCCGTCCCGTCGAGTTCGGTACTGCTGAGGAAATCTTCTACGAGAGCCGCCACCCCTACACCTGGGGCCTTATCCGCTCCATCCCGGAGCAGGCCATCGATGAGAAGAAGCCGCTTACGCCGATTCATGGCAACCCGCCTTCGCTCATGAACCTGCCCGAGGGCTGCGTGTTCTCTCCTCGCTGCCCCTATGCGACGGATAAGTGCCGCAAGCAGCGCCCCGAGCGTTTTGTTACCGAGTCTGGTCACTATTCTGCGTGCCACTACGCTGGCGACCCCGAGTTCCTCAAGAACGCTCCTGTGACGTCCCGTACGCGCAAGGATTCCAAGAAGGGAGGCGAGGCGTAATGGCAGATACCAACGAGCGTACTCCGCTGCTGAAGGTCGAGCACCTCTCTAAGGAGTTCCCCGCTGAGTCCGGCATGTTCGCCAAGCGCTTCTCCAAGCGTGTCGTCTCTGCTGTAAATGACATCTCTTTTGAGATTTATCCTGGCGAGACCTTCGGTCTGGTTGGCGAGTCTGGTTGCGGTAAGTCCACCACGGGCCGTACTATCATGCGCCTGACCAAGCCGACCGCCGGTAAGGTGTTCTTCCAGGGTAAAGATGTTGCCGAGATGAGCAAGCATGAGATCAAGGATATGCGTCGCGAGATGCAGTTTATCTTCCAAGATCCTTATGCTTCGCTCAACCCTCGTATGACCATCGGTGAGATCGTCTCCGAGCCCATGACCATTCACGGCGTGGGCACCAAGGAGGAGCGCATTGAGCGCGTCCGCGAGCTTCTCGACGTTGTCGGACTGAACCCCGAGCACATCAACCGTTATCCTCATGAGTTCTCCGGCGGTCAGCGTCAGCGTGTCGGCATTGCCCGCGCGTTCGCTCTGAAGCCTAAGCTGATCATCTGCGACGAGCCGGTTTCCGCTCTGGATGTATCCATTCAGGCTCAGGTTTTGAACCTACTCAAGGAACTGCAGGACAAGTTCGGTACCGCGTATCTGTTTATTGCCCACGACCTGTCTGTTGTGCAGCATATCTCCGATCGCGTTGCCGTTATGTATCTGGGTAAGATGGTCGAGGTTTCGGACTGGAAGACGCTCTACAGCGAGCCTCACCATCCGTACACGCAATCGCTGCTGTCTGCCGTGCCGGTTCCCGATCCTGATATCCAGAAGACCCGCAAGCGCATCATCCTCGCCGGCGATCCGCCGTCGCCGCTGGATCCGCCGACCGGCTGCCGTTTCCACACGCGCTGCCCGATCGCGCAGGGCATCTGCTCCGAGAAGCTTCCCGAGTTTAAGGAAGTTGCCCCGGGCCACTGCTGCGCCTGCCACTTCGCGGAGCCGTTCCCGATCAAGGAATCGCACATCGACCTGTAGTCGGTTGTTTGTCCGGGCCCGTGCTGGACTTAGTTTTCAGAACGTCCTCGACCATGGAAACCCCCTTATCCTGCTCCTTCGGAGCTGCGGATAAGGGGGTTTCCTGGTCTGCGGAATGTTCTGAAAACTAAGTCCAGCACGGGCCCTGCGGTAACTCGGCAGGGGGAGTGCGATTCCCTGATCGCTCACTTAGTTTAATAAGAAATTGAGCGAGGCCGGAGCTTTAGCTCCGGCCTCCCCATATAAGGGCTCGGCAAAGCCGAGTCACCAAATTTGCATCAGCCCCCACAATATGTCTGAGAACTGTGTCTGAAGTACGTATTTGCAGGCCCCGTATCGGTGTTGCCTCCCGGCGCATTCCACAGGGGGAGCGATATTTCGCAGCACGAAGTGCGTAGCAAAATATCGCTCATGCCCGAGGACGCGCCGGGAGGCAACACCGATACGGGGCCGGACATATAGATCTACCTGCGCATTTACAAATTCGTAAACTTTTTTCTAAAAAGTGCTTGCACAGTTCTCGAATCATAGGTTATTATCTTCCTTGTTGAACGCGCGGCTCCAACAGAACGAACTGCGAATCAACAACATAGCATGTCGGAGTGGCGGAATTGGCAGACGCGCTAGCTTGAGGTGCTAGTGACCGCTTTTTGGTCATGCGGGTTCAAGTCCCGCCTCCGACACCATCGCATTTGAGAAGCCTCTTCGGAGGCTTTTTTGTTACCGATAGACGGTGAGGTCCACGATGGAAACGCTTGAGCGCAACGAGTGGGCAGACGTTGCCCAACTGGTCGAGATCACGAGCGATGCTGTCATCATCTGTGAGCTCGACGGAACCATTCTGCATGTGAATAATCGTTTGCTCGACCTGATGTGCGAGGAACGCGCTGACGTCATCAGCGGTGATGTCAAAGACGTTCTGTACTCGTCTGCCTTTGAGCGCGCGACCGAACATCGTCTACCGTTTGAGACCGATGGCTCCGAGAGCAAGCTGATGCTCAAGCTGAGCGACGGGTCCTTTATTCCCGTCTTGGTTCGCGCAGGTTCCGTTACGCCTCCGCGTATCTTTGGACGTCGTGCACCGCGTGTCCTGGTGGCGCTTCACAGCATCGAAGAGCAGTATTCCCACGATCGTCAGCTCAAACGTGCGCTATCGGAGCTTAGGGTGGCGAATAAACGCCTTTCGGGTACCCTTTCGGTCATTATGAGTACCGTGGGCTCCGATGAGCTCCCCAGCTTGCTCGATACCGTTTTGAATCAGCTCGTTGGAACGCTCGATGCCTCCGGTGCGGCTATCTATTTTTCCGAGAGCGGTGGCTTTAAGCTCCGCGGTGTTTCTAGGGAGCTTGAGGATAGCTATCTGCCCGAGTTTATGCCGTACGGCGCGGGCATTCCGACCTACGTGCTTCGCGAGTCGCGTGCCTGTCACCTGTCGATTCAGCAGGACCTTGAGGGCGACCGGGTTGCTTCGGGTATGTTCATGGATTTGGACAATCGTTCCAAGCACTTGCTGCGCGTGCAGGATATGCCCCCGTATCGCAGCGAGATCTGTCTTCCCGTTTTTTACGGTACGCAGATTCTTGGCGTGCTGGAAGTTGGTTGGAAACGCCCTCAGGCACCGCTCGCCTATGACGTTAATGTGCTCGAGGTTATTTGCGATTACCTGTCTATCCAGCTGGTCGGCATGGCATCGAGCCTTCGCTCCCGTCGCACGGCCGAGCTTGGCCGCTCGCTCAATGTCTTGCGTGATGAGTTGTTTACCTTTCTAGACGATTCCGCCGCGGCTACCCAGGCGGTATCGTCCGAGATCTGCAATATGCTTAACTGCCATTTTTGCCCTGTTGAGTATGACGCCAGTCTGGATTCCTACGTCATAGATTTTGAAGGCGGCAGTCGCGTTGCTTTGCCGGACGATCCCGAGAAGCTTTTCTTTTCCACGACGGCGCCAGCGGCACGTCTGGGGGCTGGCCCTGATGGCTTTGAGGCATCTGTTTTGGGCGGTACGAGTGCCGAGGACCTTAAACACGTCCGTATAACTCGCGTTGACGAATCGATGCCTATGGGAGGCTGGCTTAGGGCGCATGGTCTGCCTTGTCAAGGTCTCTACGTCGACTCCGGCATCGAGGCGGGGCGCCCGCGCTCTGAGGGTGATGGCAAGCACAGTAACGACGCGATTGTTCCTGCTTCTGTTGCGAAGAGCCCGACGACGCGCGCGCTGCTGCTTCGTGATGGTAGCCAAGAGCCGATTGATGATCTTGAATATGACTACTTGGTGCACTTGGCGCATGACTTTGAACTGATCTACGAAGGCGAATCTCAAAAGCGCGAGGAGCGCCATATCGCTCAGACCCTTCAGATCGGCATGAGAAATTCCCTGGGGGATGTTCCGGGTATCGCAACCGATTCGGTGTACCTGTCGGCCACGAACTCGGCGTTGGTCGGCGGCGATTTCTATACGCTCATCCGTCTTCCCGACGACTGCGCCGTCATGATTTTGGGCGATGTGTCTGGCAAAGGCATTGAGGCTGCATCGATGTCCGCGCTCGTCAAGACGGCCCTGACGGCATATGCCTGGGAGGGCGCTGGACCGGCCCGCATGGCACGCTCCCTTAACAGCATGCTCATGGGCTTCTCGAGGGTCGAGACGTTCGTGACGGCCTTTATCGCCAAGATTGACCTTAAAGCCGGACGCGCAACGTATTGTTCGGCGGGCCATCCTCCGACCATGGTCATCAGGCCAGAGTCGATGCCGCTGGGTGGCGGCGAGGCCCGTGGGGGAGAGGTCGAGCTGCTTGGATGCCAATCGGGCGCAATCGGTGCCTTTGAGAGCATGGTGTACGAGACAGGCGTGTTTACGTTCGCTCCCGGCGACATGCTCTTCATGTATACGGACGGAACGATTGAGGCCCGCGACCGCACCGGAGCGTTCTTTGGTGAGCAGCGCCTTCGTGACCTTCTGCTCTCTGTCTCGGGTGAGGGCGTATCGGGAATCTGCGGCAAGGTCTTGGGCGAGCTTGACCGATTTACCGAATCGGCGCTGGACGATGACATTGCATTGGTGTCCCTTGAGTTTTTACGGGGTCGTTCATAGACGACGCTGGGCGGGCTGAATCCGTACGGTTGGGGAAACGAATGCATCGAGTGGGCTTTTTTGGGGAACCATGGTCGTATGAATGAGTGGAATGACATAGCGGTTTTGACGCCACCAGGCGATATCGACATCGCCACGGTGCCTGCGCTGCGTCGGCGGTTGGATGCTTTGATTGGCCGCGGCGTGCGTCGTGTTGTTATCAACTGTCAGGCTGTTAGCTTTATCGATTCGACGGGCTTGGCATTCCTGCTTACGCGCGCTCGTGAGCTCATGAGGCGAGAAGGCCTGCTTTCGCTCGTCAATGCATCGGGTGAAGTTGTTCGCTTTTTGGAGATTGCTCGTCTTGTCGATATCCTTCATGTCGCGGGGCCGGCACGGGAGTCTATTCCCGCCATTCCGGTGGGGGAGCTGCCTCGCTGGAGTAAGAGCGTCGAGGTCCGTCAGGGTATCGAGAATCTTCCATACTACCGACATCGCATCGCCGAACTCCTTGAATCGCTTCCGTTGCGCCGTGACGAGCGCTACGATGTCGCATTGGCGTCGGGGGAGGCGCTGGGTAATGCCTATGACCATGCGGGCGGTATCGGGTGCGTCCTGACGGTTCAGGCCTATGGCGATCGCGTTGTGGTTGAGGTGCTTGATCGAGGTGCCGGCTATTCTATCGATGAAACGAGCGGGCCGGTCGCATCCGAGGAGCGCGGCCGTGGCATCAAGCTTATGCGTATGCTCGTCGATAACGTGGAGGTTGCTCGTCGTACGGACGGCGCCGGCACGCGCGTACAGATGGTGAAGCTGTTTAGCGGAGCGCTGGAATCGTGTGCCTAGCCAATCGCTTTAGCGCGTTTAGCTACTAAGAACATGCGGCAGACAAGTTTTGGTTGATTTCCGATCTCAGCCGAACACATTGAGCGGATAGGCCGTTCCCGCAGTTAGCCGAACGCCCCCGAGGCCCCATTTGAACTGCCTCCCATTTCTTGGACATGAGAAATGGGAGGCTTTTTATGCGTGTCG
>UQVD01000010.1 GCA_900544385.1 uncultured Collinsella sp. | reverse complement strand
GGAATTACCCCGCCCGCCCCCGGGGCACCCTCCGTCAGTAACCGGTCCTACTCGAGCTCAAATGCACCCGTGTACAGCTGGTAGTAATACCCGCGCTTGGCGATCAGCTCGTCATGGTTGCCGCGCTCGATGATGCGGCCGTGGTCCAGGCAGATGATCGCGTCGGAGTTGCGCACGGTGGACAGGCGGTGAGCGATGACAAACGTCGTGCGGCCCTCCATGAGCTTATCCATGCCGGCCTGCACGATGGCCTCAGTGCGGGTGTCGATGGAGCTCGTGGCCTCGTCCAGAATCATTGCCGGCGGATCGGCGACGGCGGCGCGTGCGATCGAAATCAGCTGGCGCTGGCCCTGCGACAGCTGCGCGCCGTTGCCGGTGAGCATGGTGTCGTAGCCGTCGGGCAGGCGGGTGATAAAGTCGTCCGCGCCCGCGAGCTTGGCCGCCGCGATGCACTCCTCGTCGGTGGCGTCCAGGTTGCCGTAGCGGATGTTGTCCATCACGGTGCCGGTGAACAGGTTCACGTCCTGCAGCACCACGCCCAGCGAACGGCGCAGATCGGCCTTGCGGATCTTGTTGACGTTGATGCCGTCGTAGCGGATCTTGCCGTCGGCAATGTCGTAGAAGCGGTTGATGAGGTTGGTGATGGTCGTCTTGCCCGCACCGGTGGCGCCGACAAACGCGACCTTCTGGCCCGGCTTGGCAAACACGGACACGCCGTGCAGCACCTCGTGGTCGGGCGTGTAGCCAAAGTCGACGTTGTCCATGACCAGGTCGCCGCGCAGCGGTACGTACTCGATCTCGCCGGTTGCGCGGTGCGGGTGTTTCCATGCCCACATGCCGGTGTGGTGGTCGGCCTCCTCGAACTCCCATGTCTCGGGGTTCACCTGCGCGTTGACGAGCGTCACATAGCCTTCGTCGGCCTCGGGCTCCTCGTCGATGAGCTCAAAGATGCGGTCGGCGCCGGCGAGGCCCATGACCACGGCGTTGATCTGCTGCGAGATCTGACCGATCTGTCCGCAGAACTGCTTGGTCATGTTGAGGAACGGCACCACGACGGCGATGGACAGCGTCATGCCCGAGATGCTCAGGTTGGGCACGCCCAGCGCCAGGAAAATGCCGCCTGCCAGTGCGACCAGTACGTAGAGCAGGTTGCCCAGGTTCATAAGGATGGGCATGAGGATGTTGGCGTACATGTTGGCCTTCTGCGAGACCTCGAAGAGCTTTTCGTTGCGCTCGTCAAAATCGGCCTCGGCGGCAGACTCGTGGCAGAATGCCTTGACGACCTTCTGGCCGTTCATGACTTCCTCGATATGGCCCTCGACCACGCCGAGTTCGGTCTGCTGCGCAATGAAGAAACGCGCGGAGTTGGAGCCGAGCAGCTTGGTCATAAAGGTCATAAAGGCGACGCCGGCCACAATGACTAGGCACATCCAAACGCTGTAGTACAGCATGATAAAGAACACCGTGACGATGACGATGGTCGTCATGAGCAGGTTGGGCAGCGACTGGCTGATCATCTGGCGCAGCGTGTCGATGTCGTTGGTGTAGTGGCTCATGATGTCGCCGCGCTGGTGCGTGTCGAAGTAGCGGATCGGCAGGTCCTGCATGCGGTTGAACATCTTCTCGCGCAGCTTCTCGAGCGAGCCCTGCGTGACGATGGCCATGGCGCGGTTCCAGAACAGCGAGGACAGGATGCCGACGCCGTAGATGCAGGCGAGGGTGGTCACGAGCTGCAGAATCTTGGGCTGCGCGGTCGTCCAATCGCCCGACTGCCACGATTCGCTAATAATCTGCAGGGCGCTCTGAAGGAAGGTCGCGCCGATGGAGTTGATGATGGCGCAGAGCACCACGCCGACGACGACGAGGGGCAAAAGCACGGGGTAGAAGCCAAAGAGCGTCTTGATGAGGCGCGACATGGTGCCGCCCTTGCGGTTGAGTGCGCGCTCGGCGGTCGTTGCCTTACTCATGTGCCTCGCCTCCTTCCTGGGTCTGAGCTTGTGTTGCGGATGCCTCGGTGTCGGCCTCGACGGCCTCTTCGCCCTCGGCAGACATCTTGTTTTGCGAGGTAAAAGTCTCGCGGTAGATCTCGCTCGTCTTAAGCAGCTCGTCGTGGTTACCGATCTGCGCGATGCGGCCGCCCTCCATGACGATGATGCGGTCTGCGTCCTGCACGGAGCTGATGCGCTGGGCGATGATGAGCTTGGTCGTGTTGGGCAGATAGCTTGCCAGTCCTGCGCGAATCTTGGCGTCGGTCTTGGTGTCGACGGCGCTGGTGGAGTCGTCCAGGATCAAGATCTTGGGGCGACGCAGCAGGGCGCGCGCAATGCACAGGCGCTGCTTCTGACCGCCGGAAACATTGGAGCCGCCCTGTTCGATCCAGGTGTCATAGCCCTTGGGGAAGCCATCGACAAACTCATCGGCGCAGGCCAGATGTGCCGCCTCGCGGACTTCCTCGTCGGTGGCGTTCGGGTCGCCCCAGCGCAGGTTTTCGGCAATGGTGCCGCTAAACAGTACGTTTTTCTGCAGCACCATGGCCACCTGGTGGCGCAGGGCGTCCAAGTCGTAGTCGCGCACGTCCATGCCGCCCACGCGCACGGTGCCCTCGGTGGCGTCGTACAGGCGGGCGATGAGGTTAACGAGCGTGGACTTGGCCGAGCCGGTACCGCCGATGATGCCGATGGTTTCGCCGCTCTTAATGTGCAGGTCGATATCGTCGAGCGCCTGGCGCTTTGCATGCGCGGAATACTTAAAGCTCACGTGGTCAAAGTCGATGGAACCGTCGGCAACCTCGAGCACGGGCTCGGCGGGATCGGCGATCGTGGGCGCGGCGGCCAGCACCTCGGTAATGCGGTGCGCCGATTCGTCGGCCATGGTCACCATGACAAAGATCATCGACAGCTGCATCAGGCTCATGAGGATCGCGAAGCCATAGGTAAAGATCGAGGAGAGCTGGCCCACGTCGAACAGCGTGCCCTGGCTCGTGATGATGAGCTTGGATCCCAGGTAGATGATGACGACAAACGCGCCGTTGACGCAGATGTTCATCATGGGGTTGTTAAAGGCGAGCAGCTTCTCGGCGCGGGTGAAGTCCATCTGGACGTCGCGTGCGGCGGTCGCGAATTTCTCCTTCTCAAAGTCTTCGCGCACGTAGCTCTTAACCACGCGCATGCCGGTGACGTTTTCCTCGACGGACTCGTTAAGGGCATCGTACTTGTGGAACACGCGCGAGAAGATGGGGCGCACCTTAAAGATGATAAAGAACAGCCCAAAGCCCAGCAGCGGAATGATGACCAGGTAGACCATGGCAACGCTGCCGCCCATGATAAACGCCATGGTAAAGGCGAAGATCAATACCAGCGGCGCGCGCACGGCGATACGGATGATCATCATAAAGGCCTGCTGCACGTTGTTGATATCGGTGGTCAGGCGCGTGACGAGCGAGGAGCTCGAGAACTCATCGATGTTGGCAAAGCTGAACGTCTGGATCTTGTAGAACAGGTCGTGACGCAGGTTCTTGGCGAAGCCGCAGCTCGCATGGCTGCAGGTGACGCCGGCGGCGGCACCAAAAGCAAGCGACGTCAGCGCGATGAGCACCAAAAAGCCCGCGGTGGGAAGCATCTCGGCTACGGTGGCGCCGTCTTTGATGGCGTCGATCAGGTTGGCGGTGATAAATGGAATCAGCATCTCGCAGAGCACCTCGCCAAGCACGAGCAATGGCGTGGCAACAGCGACTTTCATATAGTCGCGGATGCTGCCCATGAGGGTTTTAATCATCCAGTTCCTCCCAGGTTACACGGATTTTCTCGAGCATTTCGGCGAGCTGCTCGCGCTCGTCGTGAGTGAGGGCACTAAAGGCCCGTTCTCTAAAGCGGATGCGGGCCGCCTGGTCGATGCGGGCGTTTTCCCGGCCGGTTTCGGTCAGGCGAATGGTGAGCTGCCGTCGATCCTTGGGGTTACGGCTGCGCTCGATGAGACCGTTGACCTCGAGCTTGGACAGGATCTCGGAAAGCGACCCCGGCTTGAGGTCAAAGTGCATGCCGAGTTCCTGCTGCGACATCTCGCCGCCGGGCTGCTTGGCCAGCAGGCAGATGATGGGCGCCTTGCCGGACACGCCTCCGCCATGAAAATGCATGTAATGGCCGCAAAAACCCAGGCCGCTCAGGATGCGCTTGGCGAGTTTGTCTTCGGCACTGACCGCTTCGGGTACATCCGCCGGCTGTGACGGGTCGCCGCCGGGCTCGTGCGAACAAAGGTTAAGAGGTTCATCGCACATGAATTAGTGTTGCTCCTTTCTTTAGTTAGGTAGTGGAATTGTTTTGTGCCTAACCAATCTAGGAGCATGAGAAATGAATGTCAAGGTACCAAACTAGTGGTTGCGCGGTTTTGCCAAACCGCGCAACGGCTCGACGCTGCAAACCCGCCAGAGCGGCAATCTGCCTTTCAACTTCGGCGGCATGACCAGAAGGTCAATGCCGCCTTGCTTCAAGGCACCTTGCTCGCTCTGACGGGTTTTCGCTGACTTCGCCAAAACATCGGCGTTGCCCTTGTTGGGATAGTCGTTGGGGACGCTCTTGTTGAGTGATCCGTGGGGGACGGAGGAAAACGAATCA
Source organism: uncultured Collinsella sp. (assembly GCA_900544385.1). Classification (GTDB taxonomy): domain Bacteria; phylum Actinomycetota; class Coriobacteriia; order Coriobacteriales; family Coriobacteriaceae; genus Collinsella. The sequence goes on along the minus strand of UQVD01000010.1, from coordinate 27,931 downwards.
TTTTGGGCTGCGGTGACACCCTTCCGAAGTTGCCTTGTCCAAAACTATGCCGGATTACTACGATGAATTCGAAATATCAGACCTCGGCATTGTTTTTCGTAAAATCACAAGCTGTCTACCTGCGGTTTTGCCGGAGTGCAATTCGTTGTGGTTGGAGGCTAACGGTTTATCGTAGTAATCCGGCATAGTTTTGGAATGGTAGTAAATAGATGGCAGCTACTGTGCCGCTACCGCCGCGATTTTGCCTCCCATTTCCGTAACCTTTCCGCAACAATGTGCCCTCCTCGGCGCCTGCGCCCGCTTGCAACGCCCCCTGCGCTACACTTAGTCGCACTATGGCGCCGTCGCGTCGCACCCGACCCAAGGGGGACACTCATGAAGAACACTCAGCTGCTGCTGATCAACGATATGTGCGGCTACGGTAAGGTCGCGCTTTCTGCCATGCTGCCGGTGCTGTCGCACATGGGTTACCGTATCCACAACCTGCCGACGGCCCTCGTTTCCGATACGCTCAACTACCCCAAGTTTTACATCCACGACACCACGGAGTACGTGCGTCAGAGTCTTGCCATCTGGGAGGAGCTCGGCTTTGAATTCGACGCCATCTCGACCGGCTTTATCGTGACCGAGGAAGAGGCGCGCATCATCTCGGACTTTTGCCACCGCCGTTCGCAAAAAGGCACCAAGGTGTTCGTCGACCCCATCATGGCCGACAACGGCAGGCTCTACGCCGGCGTGCCCGAATCGACCATCGGCCTTATGCGCAGCCTGGTCGAGTGCGCCGACTACGCGGTGCCCAACTATACCGAGGCGTGTCTGCTCACCGATACGCCTATGGCCGAGCAGATTACGGCCGATGAGGCTCGTGCGCTCGTGGACGCCATGCTCGCGCTGGGCGCCAAGTCGGTGGTCATTACGAGCGCGAAGGTCGACGGGGCGAGTGCCGTCATCGGCTACGACCATGTGGCGGGAGAGTACTTCACGATTCCCTTTGAGCTGATCCCGGTGTATTTCCCGGGCACGGGCGATACGTTCTCGTCGGTGCTCGTGGGTCGCGTTATGGCCGGCTGGAGCTTACAGCGTGCGACGACCGACGCCATGCGTGTGGTGGCCGAGCTTATCGAGCGCAATGCCGACCAAGAAGACAAGTCGGCCGGCCTTCCCATCGAGGCCTGCCTGGATGTGATCGACCATGAGTAACGCCGGCGAGGGCGGCGTCAAGCCTGCGGGCGAGAACGGGCCGCTCGGTGCGCCGCGTGGCAAGCGTCCGCGTATCCGCGTGAGCTGCGTGGACCAGCTGGGTGCGTGCCGTTGTCACCATGGTCACAAGCCGGGAGACGTCTTCGACTTCGATCGAGACCGCGGCAAGATGTGCGCTATGGCCTGTCACGTGGGCTTTCCCTATATCGATATCCTGCGCTACGGCGGAACCGTGCCTGGCAGCGAGCCCGGTACGGCAAAGTTCTGCTGCCCCGAGGTCGATACGCTGAACGTTTGGCTTGCCGAGGTCGTCGACGAGTAGCTGAGCGCAATGTGACAAAGGGACAGTTCTTTTGTCACATTCGCGGGTGGTGTCCCTTCTTTTTGCTTATAATCTCAAATCTCTGCATTTCATCAGATTTTAGGTTCTAAAAATTCTGCGTTTCATCGATAATCAAGCGTATAAAACTTTGCATTTCATTTGATGACACCGAGGGGAGAGCCTATGCTGCGCAGGAAAATAGCGGCAGAGCTGGAGCGTTGGCTGAAGTCTTCCGAGCAAAAGGCCTTGTTCATTACGGGTTCTCGCCAGATTGGCAAAAGCTATTCGATTCGCGCATTTGGCAAAGCCAACCATGCAACCTACATCGAGCTTAACCTCATGGAAAACCGCCAGGCAAAAGATGCTCTTCTCGAGGCGCGGAATGCCGATGATTTCATCAGCAGGGTGACGCTTCTTTCGGGAAAGTCGATTGCGCCAGGCAAAACGCTCGTGTTTATCGATGAGGTCCAAGAGGCCCCCGACATCATGACGATGGCAAAGTTCCTTGTTGAGGACGGGAGGTGCCGCTGGGCGTTTTCGGGGTCAATGCTCGGGACTCAGTTCAAGGGCGTCAGGTCCTATCCCGTGGGGTATGTCCACGAGCTTAGGATGTTCCCGCTCGATTTTGAGGAGTTTTGCTGGGCAACCGGGGTGAGCGAGGGGGCTCGCCAAACGATACGTGACGCGTGTATCAGCGAGAGGCCCGTTCCTGATTACATTCATGACGCGATGATGGCAAACTTCAGGACCTATACCGTTGTCGGCGGAATGCCGGAGGTCGTGCAGCGTTTCCTTGACACGCAGGGCGACCTTGCCTCTGTTCGTCAGCTACAGTCAGAGCTCAACGAACAGTACCGGCGGGATATCTCCAAGTATGCAAGCGGGCGAGCCCTTCAGGTGCAGAGCATTTACGATCAGCTCCCTATTATGCTCGAGGGCGAAAACAAGCGCTTCGTGGTCAATTCCATTGACCCCAAGGCTCACTACGAGAAGTATCAGCGAGATTTTGTATGGCTTGTCGATGCCGGCGTTGCTCTCAAAGCCGATATCGTAACCGAGCCAAAATCGCCCTTGCTCAAGACGGCACGGCCATCGCAGTTCAAGCTATATCAATCGGATACGGGCATGTTGATGGCGCGCTACCCCGTCGGAGTCGCCCAAGCGGCGTATCTTGATAGCAAGGAGCCCAATCTGGGCGGCATTTACGAAAACGTGGTGGCCCAGCAGCTGGCTGCCCAAAATCGCCAGCTTTACTACTATCAGACAAAAAAGCGCGGTGAAGTGGACTTTGTGGTCGATGGACCGGATGGGACGGCTGTTCCGATCGAGGTTAAATCGGGCTCCTATTACCACGCGCACGCTGCGCTCGGTCATGTGCTTGATACGGCTGAATATGGCGTAAGGCTCGGGATTGTTTTCTCGAGAGGCAACGTTGAGCGCAACGGAGCGGTTCTCTATTTGCCGCTATATGCGACCTGGGCCCTTTCGGATGTTTTGGGCGACTCCTGCGCCGAGGGGATAAAGCTGGAGGTCAAGCCGGTCTAGGGCTAGTCCCGGATGTGACAAAGGCGTGGCCCGCGACCTCGATTGCCTACAGCTGCTCGAGCATAGCGGTGCAGCCGTCGAGTGCGTCGCGGTAGGTGGCATCGAAATTGCCGGTGTACCAGGGGTCGGCCACGTCGCCGGGGCGCTCGGTCCAATCGAGCATGCGCGTAATCTTGCCGTCGGGGTCGTCGCCAAAGATGCGACGCAGGCCACGCGCGTTCTCGTCGTCCATATAGACAATGTGGTCCCAGTCGCCATACTCCGCGCGACGCACCTGACGTGCACGATGTGCGACGACGGGAATCCCGACCTCGCGCAGCTTGGCAACGGTACCGTGGTGTGGCGGGTTGCCGATCTCCTCGGTCGAGGTCGCAGCGGAGTCAATGACAAACTCGCCCGCGCGCCCGGCGCGCCGCACCAGCTCGGTAAACACCGACTCAGCCATCGTCGAGCGACAGATGTTGCCATGGCAGATAAACAGTATGCGTTGCATGAGCGGTTTCCTTTCTAGGCGGTCGTGCAGGGCTTACAGACTGCTCTTGAGGCAGTTTGCTCCAATAAAGCCCGCTGCGTACAAGGGGAGGTGGCGTAGCTCGCGCCCGTCATCGGTTTCGCTGCGGAAAAAATTGTTCTCGGACAAAATGTAGGCATATGGCGATCGGGCTTTGTCCATGAACGACCCGAGGGTTCTCGCGCGCGCGTTGCGTGCGGACTTTACCTCGACGGGCACGATTTCCATACGGTCGGTCTGAAGTAGAAAATCGAGCTCGCCGGTCGTCTTCCAAGACGACGGCGGCACCCAGTAATACGTCTGCAAGCTGTTACCCGAAAATGCTTGCATGACCGAGTTTTCCGCCAGGGCGCCTCGGAAGTCGGAAGATAGCGCTATGGCGGAATCTTCTTTGAGGTCGAGCCAGAGCCTCGGGTTGATGCCGAGTTTGTAGAACATGAGGCCGGTATCGAGAAGATAGACCTTAAAGAAACTTCCATCTTCGTCGTCGAAGGGAACGAGGGGAGGCTCGATGCCTTCGGTCAGGTTGTTGACCGATATGATACCGGCGCCTTCGAGCCAGTCGAGCGGCTCGATAAGCTTGGCGCGACGGCCTCCGCGTTCGACCTCGGAGTACTTGAATTTTTTTGTGGACGATCTCAGCAGCTGGGACGGAATGGAGCGCCAGACCTTGCGTGCCGCCACGCCGCTGATCCCGTTTTCGGGGTCGGTCATATCGGCGGTATAGGTCTCGTTGATTTCGCGCTGCTCGACGCGCGCATCCTCGATGGATAACGTCTTGCGATATGCGTTGACGGCGGCGGGCATGCCGCCCACGATCTGGTATCGATGAAACAGGCTGAGCGCGGCTTGGTGCGCGGCGTAGGTCTCGAGCGTGCCGGCGTGGGTACGAATGGCATCGGCCATCTGCTCCTCATCGAGCGCCCAGAGAAACTCCTCGAACGACATAGGATGCATGGTCTCTTGACGAACGCCGCTGGGAAAAGGCAGCTTACGTTTGCGCGTGGCGACGCCGAGCTGACTGCCGGTCGCGCATATGCGCCAGCCCGAACCCGAAAAAAAGCGAAGCGAGTTGAGCGCCCGTTCGCAGAGCTGCACCTCGTCAAACAGGATGAAGGTGGTTTCTTTGCGAATGGGGGCGCGTTTATAGTCTGAAATCCGCGCCACGATGGTGTCAACGTCGTCGGTGGGACAATCGAACAGCGGAGCGATCAGCTCAAGATCGGTCTGAAAGTCGAGTTTGACAAACGCATCGCCGGCGATTCGCCTGCCGATTTCCTCGGCAGCGTACGTTTTGCCTACGCGTCGCGCACCACGGATGAGGAGGGGGCGTGAGGCGTCCTTTGTCGCCCATGATTCGATAACGGACTCGATTGATCTGCGCATGGGGCCGCCTTTCCAATTTCGTGTACTTCAGATACATAGTTTAGTACGATTTCATGTACTTGAAATACACGAAATAATAGAAAAGCGTGTATCTCAAATACACGAAATTGCACTGCTGAAGCTTCCAGGCGGATAAACATGCTCATATTGGGCGGTTTTCACCGGTTACTCGCCACCTTGGGCTATGTTTGCCCCTATGCCCGTATTGAGGGCCGTGCTGATTGACGACGGCGCTCCCAGCGAGCCAGCTTAATCGTCACCAGCGTGAGGGCCCAGGCCACAAGCGAGAACGCGGCGCCCACTGCGCCCACGTACGCAATGCCAACGCTGCTTACCACGGCGCCGCCCACTGCGGTGCCAAACGAGATGCCGACGTTAAACGCCATGGGCTCAACCGAACTTGCGAGTACCATCGACTTGGGATGGCGGCTGCGTGCCACGTCCATAAAGTGCGTGATGCATGAGACCGAGAACAGGTACATGAGCATCGCCAGGCTAAAGACAAAGACCAGCGCGAGCGGCATGGCGGCACCCACGGCAAACAGCCCGAGCAGTGCCGCCGCCTGCAGCACAAACGTAACCAGCAGCGCCTTCATGCCAAAACGCGCATCGATCCATCCGCCCAGGATGTTCGAGATCAGGCAGAACACGCCATAGGCCATAAGTGTGGTGCTCGCCTGAACGGTATCCATGCCCAGCACCTGCTCCAGATAAGGCGTCACGTAGCCGTAGAATACGTAGACCGAGCCCACGCCAAACAAGAAGATGAGCATGCCGGTGATGATACTCGGCTCGCGTAGTAGCCCCGCCTGCTCGCGGAAGGTGGCGGGCTCATCGGTCTGCCCGGCGCGAGGCATAAACGCCACGAGCGCGCTACAGATCAAAACGGCAAAGGTCAGCGTGCCGTACATGGCCACGTGCCAATCGAGTGTGTCGGCCACAAACTTGCCAATCGAGGTCACAAAGACCATCGCCACGGAAAACGCGCCGTACACGACCGAGATGGCAAGTGAGGTTTGCTGCGGGGATAGCAGCTCAGGGATGTACGTCACGCCCACGGCGAGCAGCGCACCCGAGACAGAGCCCAGGACAATGCGTGAGATAAACAGCACCTGGAAGTTGGGAGCCAACGCCATGACCAGGTTGCCGAGCACAAAGACGACGCTATAGCACACGAGCAGCTGGTAGCGGCGGAATCGCCCCGTGCTGAGCGCGAGCACCGGCGTCGCGATAGCGTAGACGAGCGCAAACACGCTGATGAGCTGGCCCGCAGTGGCAAGTGATATGCCGAGTTCCGTTGCCAAGTCGCTTTCGATGCCGATGACCACGAACTCGGAGCAGCCGAGCGAGAATCCCAACAGCACGAGCAGCGCCAGGCAGAGCTTGGTGCGCGCGGGGGAGAGCGCGGCGGCGGTTGGCTTACTTTTAGGCGTGGTTGCGGCGGTCAAGGTTGTCACTCCAATGTCGCATGAATAAGCGGGATTCAATCCCTGCAACTCTAACAGAATGTGACAAAGGGGCAGTCCCTTTGTCACATGGAGGGCTTGCCTGTATAGCCGCAATACAGGCGAAGATGGTCTCAGGTACATCGCGGGCGGCAGGAGATCCCATGGGTATGCACACGACAAAGGTTGCAGTGGGCGAGGGCAAGTTTGCGCTCGAGGCCCAGCTGACGGTGACGCCGCGAGGCATGGCGGTGTACGCCTGCTCGCCGGAGTTTGCGCACCTGGGCGCCACGGCGCAGGCCATTCCGCGCCCCGAGCCCGGCCGTACGGCAACGGTGAGCATCCTGGCCGTTCCGTGCCATCGAGACGAGATCCCGGCGCACGATATCGCGGCGGCGCTGGCCACGCGCTTTGGCGTGCCGGTAGTTGCAAGCACGGGTTTTCATGTTGAACAAGCGAGCGGTGACGACCTGCAGCGCGTGCTCGACACCACCAAGGAGCTCATCGCCGCGCTCGAGGAAGCCGCAGCCCGCATTCTGCGCGCCGGCTGGGATGAGGGCGGTGCGGGCGCCGAGGTCGTGGCGGTCGATGCTGCGACCGGCGAGGCGCTTGGCCCCGTCGACCGCATCGAGGCCCATGCTGGTGAGGGCATCCTGCATCAGGCATTTCTGACGCTTTTGGTCGAGGGCCGGGGCGAAGACGCGCGCCTGCTGCTCTGTCGCCGCAGTCCGCTCAAGCGCCTGTGGGGCGGGGTGCTGGCCGATAGCTGCGCCGGCCATCCGCTCCCCGGGGAAGACGTCGCGGCCGCCACGGCGCGCCGCATCAACGAAGAGCTCGGCATTACGCGCGAGCCCGATCAGCTCAAGCACCTCGGACACGTGGTGTACCGCGAGGACCACGGCGACGGTCGCTGCGAGTGCGAATGGTGCGAGGTCTACCTTGCCCATGTTGAGCCGGGCGAGCTGCATATCAACCAAGAGGAGATCTCGGAAGTGCGTCGCGTGGCTCCGTCCGAGCTCAAAGGCTACCTGCAGGGTCACCCCGAGCAGCTGGACCCCTGGCTCCGCGAGGCCCTCGGCGACCCATTCATCCGCACGGCCCTCGCTATGTAAAAAAGACAGTCCCTTTGCCACATCCAAACCGTCACAACATTCGGCGAAAATCTCGAAAACGAGGAAAAGCGTCGAATGTTGTGACGGTTTTTGTCTAGGGAATCGCTTCTCATCCAAAAAATCCGCTTGACTGTATTGCCGCAACACAGCGCAACGTAAGGGGTGTCCGATAACGGGCGCCCCTTTTTAAGCGGCAACATGGCTGCGAATTCGGAGCGCCCCCAACAAGAAAGGTGGGGAGATGGAAGCGGAAAAGAAGGCGTTTAAGATCACCAAGCGCGAAATTGGCTTTGTGCTGGGTATCGTTGTCTTTTTGCTGGTGAAGTTTCTTCCTTTGGCGGAGCTGAGCTCGACGGTCGAGCTCACGGTCGGCGGTCAGACCTGTCTGGCACTGACGCTCGCCACGGTGGTGTTCTGGGCATGCGGCGTGGCACAGCCGGGCTTTGTGGGCCTGCTCTACTGCGCACTGCTCGTCCTGTTCAAGGTGTGCGTGGACGACACGGGCGCCGCGAGCATCTCGGCGACGGTCGCCTCCACGTTTAGCTCGTGGACCAAGGCCACCATGTGGCTCGTCATCGGCGCCTACCTCATCGCCAGCGCGGTCAAGGAGTCGGGCCTGGGCGAGCGTATCGCCTACGCGTTCATGCTCAAGTTCGTGCGCGACGCCAAGTCGCTCATCATCTCGATCTTCGCGCTCACCTTTGTGCTGTCGCTGCTGATCCCGCATCCGTTCCCCCGCGCCTTCCTCATCCTCGCCGTCGTCTCGGTCATCGCCGAGTCCGCCGGCTACGGTGACGACGACAAGGGCAAGCTCGGCTTCCTCGTGTTTGCCGCTGCCGCCCCGGGTTCCATGTTCTTCCTGACGGGCGACTCCACGCTTAACCCGCTCGTTGCGCAGTACAGTGCCGAGGCCGGCGGCATGAGCCCGTCCTTCGTCGACTGGTTCCTGTACATGAGCGTGCCTATGCTGGTTGCGCTGCTGTGCACCCTGTTCCTGGGCCTTTTCCTCTTTAAGCCCAGCAAGGAGCTCGTCTACGATCGCGAGCAGATCGTGGCCAAGCAGGCCGCGCTCGGCAAGCTCTCCGTCAAGGAGATCCGCACCATCGTGTGGCTTGTCATCGCCATCGCGCTGTGGCTCACCGTCTCGGGCGACTATATCGGCTGGGTCACCCTGGCCATTGGCGTTGCTCTCGCCATGCCCATCATCGGCGAAGTCCTCACTCCCGCCAGCTGGAACGCTGTCGACATCAAGTCCCTCATGTTCCTGACGGCCGCCATGGCCGTGGGCTCCGTGGGCGGTGCCACCGGCATGAACGCCTGGATCGCCGACGTCGTGCTCCCCAGCTCCGTGCCTGAGAACATCTTCCTGTTCGCCCTGCTCGTCGCCGCGCTTTCCATGATCATCCACATGTTCATGGGCTCGGTCATGGCCGTGCTCGGCGTGTGCGTGCCGGCATTTATCAGCTTTGCCGCCGGCTCCAGCGTGAGCCCACTCGCCGTGGCGCTCATCGTCTTCACGTCCATCAACATCCACTACATCCTGCCGTTCCATAACCTGCCGATCCTTATCGGCGAAGGCAAGGACGCCGGCGGCTACACCTCCAAAGAGGCTATGCGCATGGGCATCCCCCTCACCGCGGTCGTCTTTGTCGTCGTGCTGGTCGAGGCCGCCTGGTTCCACCTCTTTGGCCTGATGTAAGCGGTCGAGCGCCCCGGCTGTAAGCAGCCAAGCGCTTGAACTTCGAGTGGTCGAGCGCTCCATTTGTGAGCGCCGCGGCCCCATTACGTTACCCCGTCCGGCGGCACCCCGTCGCCGGACACTCTCCCGAAAGGAGTACGCCATGTCCACTACCGATGCTTCCCAGATCCACGACCTGCGTTCCGCGCTCGACTTTTTGCGTGAGATGCCGGGCCAGCTGCTCGAGACCGACACCCAGGTCGACCCCGATGCCGAGGTCTCGGGCGTCTACCGTCACGTCGGTGCTGGCGGCACCGTCATGCGCCCGACCAAAGAGGGTCCGGCGATGGTCTTCAACAACGTCAAGGGCTTTGACGACGCCAAGGTCTGCATCGGTATGCTTGCCAGCCGCAAGCGCGTTGCCGCCCTGCTCGACCTGGACGAGGAGCACCTGGGCCTCGAGATCGGCAAGCGCTTCGAGAACCTGATCGCCCCCGAGCAGATCGCCGAGGGCAAGCACGTCGACTGCCAGGAGGTCGTGTACAAGGCGACCGACGAGGGCTTTGACCTGCGCAAGATCGTTCCCGCTCCCACCAACACGCCCGTTGACGGCGGCCCCTACATCACCATGGGCCTCGCCTATGGCACGAGCCCCGATGGCACCCAGTCCGACGTAACCATCCACCGCTTCTCCTGCGTCGACAAGGACAAGCTCGCCATGTGGATCACCCCGGGCAGCCGTCACCTGGGTGCGTTCTTTGACGAGTACTGCCAGCGCGGCGAGGATATGCCCATCTCCATCTCCATCGGCCTGGACCCCGCCGTGTACATGTGCTGCGGCTTCGAGGCTCCCACCACGCCGCTCGGCTTCAACGAGCTGCAGATCGCCGGCGCCCTGCGCGGCCGCGCCGTCGAGCTTGCCGACTGCGTCACCGTTCCGCAGAAGTGCATTGCCAATGCCGAGTACGTGCTCGAGGGCTACCTCATGCACGACGAGACCATCAACGAGGATGTCAACGGCCACGGCTACGCCATGCCCGAGTTCCCCGGCTACACCGGTGGCGCCAAGGTCTGCCCGGTGATCAAGATCACCGCCGTCACCACGCGCGTCAACCCCATTATGGAGAGCTGCATCGGCCCTTCGCACGAGCACGTGTCCATGGCCGGTATCCCCACCGAGGCCTCCATCTACAAGATGGTCGAGACCGCTATCCCGGGCCGCCTGCTCAACGTTCACGCCGCTCCCTGCGGTGGCGGCAAGTTCGTTGCCATCATGCAGTTCAAGAAGTCGAGCAAAAATGACGAGGGCCGTCAGCGCAACGCCGCCATGCTCGCCTTCTCGGCGTTCTCCGAGCTCAAGCACGTCATCCTTGTCGACGAGGATGTCGACATCTTCGATATGAGCGACGTGATGTGGGCCATGACCACGCGCTTCCAGGCCGACGTGGACCTCATCACCATCCCCGGTTGCCACTGCCACGTGCTCGATCCGTCCAACGACCCCGCGTTCGATCCTTCGATCCGCGAGCACGGTATCGCCTGCAAGGCCATCTTCGACTGCACGGTTCCGTTTAACCTCAAGAAGAACTTCATCCGCTCGCAGTTCATGGAGATCGATGAAGAGAAGTGGGCCGCCGAGCTCGCCTTCTAGTAAGTAGCCCTACCAAGTAGTTAAGGAGTTGTCATGCCTGAGTCTTCTGTTCGTCCCCGTCGCATTGTCGTTGGCGTGTCTGGCGCCAGCGGTGCGGCACTGGGCCTTGAATGCCTCAAATGCCTGCGCCAGGCCGGCGCTGAGTCGGCGCTTGTCGTCACGCGCGGGGGAGAGATCACCATCGAGCAGGAGCTCGGCATGACGCTCGACGAGTTTGCGTGCTATGCCGATGTGGTCTACGACAACAAGAACATTGGCGCTGCCATCGCAAGCGGCACCTATCCGGTCGACGGCATGATCGTGGCTCCCTGCTCCATGAAGACGCTCGCCGGCATCGCGAGCGGCTACAGCGAAAACCTGTTGCTGCGTGCGGCCGATGTGCAGATGAAAGAGCAGCGCCGCCTGGTGCTTATGGTGCGCGAGACGCCCTTCAGTGCGATCCATGTCGACAACATGGCACGCCTGGCGCGTGTGCCGGGCGTCATGCTCATGCCGCCCATGCTCACGTTTTACAACGGCCCCGCCACGCTCGATGAGGCGGTGCATCACATCGCCGCCAAGGCACTCGAGGCCGTCGGCGTGTCGTGCGCCAACTATAAGCGCTGGTCATAGGCATCTTTAGGGTAGGATACGAGTAGTGTTTGAGCCCGCTGCCCCTGTGGGCGGCGGGCTTTTCGTGTCAAAGGGTGTGTCGGGAGGACCTATGCAGACGGGTATGTATGCGATTAGCGAGATGGCGAGCTTGTTTAACGTTTCGCGCCAAACGCTCATCTACTACGACAAGATCGGTCTGTTTAAACCCGCCGTGGTTAACGAAAAAGGCTACCGTTTCTATTCGCCCACGCAGATCCCGCTCATGCGTCTGATCTGCATGCTGCGCGACTTGGGACTGGAACTCGATGAGATCGATCGCCTGACCTCGACGTTCGACATTGGAGAGATGACCGATCACCTGCGCTCGCGGGTGCAGGCGCTCGACGAGCAGATTGCCGGGCTCAAAGCCGAGCGCGCGAGCGTGCAGGAGCGGCTGAGTTTTTACGACGAGGCGGTCTATTGGCGCGAGCGCGAGGGCAAACCGGAGCTCAAGCAATTCGAGCGCCGCTACGTGGTCTTTGAGGAGTTCCCGAGCGATATCGAGCGTGGCCGCTCGATGCTGCACCCCACGCTCATGCGGGCGATTCTGCGCATGCGTGCGCTCACGGGCACACGCCCCATGCGCGGTTGGGGCGCCATGCTGCGTCGCGAGGCGCTGCATTCCGACGACCCCATCGCCGGTGCCGGTTCCTTTGCCGTGTTGCCGCGTGGTGCCGAGGAAATACTGCCGAGCGATCCTGCCGAGCTGGCGGAGATTGGCGTCGAGGTGCTGCCCGAGGGCACGTACCTGTGCATGAGTCGCTGGGGCATGCCGTACGAGCCCGAGGGTATCCGCGCCATCGTGGCCTGCATGGACAGGCACGCGCTCCAGCCCATCGGCAATGCTTTCGATTTTTGCTACCTGGACACCACGAGCTACGACGAGTCTCACCAAGAGGACTTCTGCTGTATCCAAATCCCCGTCGCCCTCAAATAACTTGCGGTGAAATAGTCCCTAAATAGCTCGAGTGGGCGTGCAAACAGGAACTATTCCACCGCAACTTCGATGCGACAAAGGAGCAGTCCCTTTATCGCATTCCGTGCGAGCTCCAGCGCCATCTGCGGGTATAAGGCTAACAAGTGTTTATTTGCGAGGCCTAAGGGGCGCCCCGTATGGATATCGATAACTTTGAATGGTGGTATAGCGAGGGCGAGGCTCCGGACGAGGAGTGGGACGAGCCCGCGCCGCGTGACGTGTCGAGCGACGAGGACGAGACCGGTAACGATGCCGTCGAGATGGACGCCGCCTCCGACCCCGTCGAGCCCCTGACCTTTGAACAGGCTTGGGCCCAGGCCGAGGCCGACGAGGCAAAGGCCGATGCCACGGCCACGCTGGGTGAGCCAGCCGACATGTCCATTTCGCCGGCAAAGACCCCGCAACCGCGCCACACCATCGACCCCGGCAGTACGGCATCTTTCAGCATTCTCGACGTGCCCGCGCAAGGCGCCCAGGCGCCTGCGCCCACGCATCGCCCCGACCTGGCTCGTGAGGAAGACGCGGGCCGCCGTTCTCCGCTCGGCCCCATCCTCATCGCCTTCATGGCCGGCGTTATCGCCTGCTCGGCAATCGGCAGCATCTGGGGTCATGTCGAGCGGCAGCGCCAAGACGCCGCCAAGGTCGAGATGTCCGTCGAGCAATCGCTCAGCCGCACGCGCTCGGTGCATGTGTCGGTCGAGGTTAAGGACGGCGCGACGTGGGATACCGCGCGCGGCGACAGCCAAATGCTCGTCCATATCGTGGGCCGCACGCTCAGGGGACAAGCAATCGACGAGTACCAATACGTCAATTCCGAAGGTGACGGTATCGAGCTCAAGCCCGGCGACTACGAGCTCACGGTCGATGAGCCGCCCGTCGCCACCGACGGCACGCGTTACCGCGCCTCAAAGCGCATGGTCCCGGTGAGTTTTAATTCGCAAGCACCCGATACGGTCGATAGCGCGCCGCAGGGTGGGTTTGACCTTTATGCTATTGCTCAATAACTGCGCCTGCCGCTCAGCCCTGCTGCCAAGAGTGGGACAATAACCCTCGACACTGTTGTTTACTTTTGGAGGAAGTAGCATGTCCACCGTCACTACCATCAAGCGCGGCGGCCTCACCGCGGCCATCGATTCCATGGGCGCCCAGCTCACGAGCCTTGCCCTCAACGGCAATGAGTATCTGTGGCAGGGCGACCCGGCCTTTTGGGGCAAGCACGCGCCCATCCTGTTCCCTATCGTGGGATCGCTGCGCAACAACACGGCGACGTCTGCCGCCGGCACCTGCGAGATGGCGCGCCACGGCATCGCACGCATTGTCGAGCACAAATTGGTCGAGGTATCGGAGGACGGCTCCTCGGTAACCTACGAGATCACCGATACGCCCGAGTCGCTCAAGGCCTTTCCCTTCCACTTTAAGCTCAACATGACCTATGCCCTGACCGGCGATGCCACGCTCACGCAGACCTTTGCCGTCACTAACACCGGCGACGTAGACCTGCCGTTCTCGGTGGGTGGCCACCCTGCGTTTAACGTGCCCGCCCCCGGCGCCGAGGACGAGGCGTTCGAGGATTACGAGCTGGCGTTTACCGAGGCTTGGACTAACGAGGCCCCCGTCATCACGCCCGATGGCCTTATGACGTTCGAGGGTAGCTACAAGGCCCCCGATAACTCGGACGTGCTGCCCATCACGCACCGCAGCTTCGATAACGACGCCATCATGTTCACCGATACCCCGGGCTCCACGCTCACGCTGCGCGGCCGCAAGTCGGGCCACGGCGTCAAGATCGACTTTGAGGGCTTTAAGTACATCGGCGTGTGGTCTGCCGCCAACGACGCTCCGTTTGTGGCGCTCGAGCCCTGGACCGGTCACACCACCATGGACACCGAGGACGATGTCTTTGAGCACAAGGTCAACACCATCAACTTGGCTCCCGGCGCTACCGATAAACGCAGCTTTAGCGTCACCTTGCTCTAGAGGTTCCGCCGCTCGGTCGATGCTGCGTGCCGTCCAGAGCGATAATTTGTCATTCAAAAGGCAAGGCATAGACCTTCTGGTCATGCCTTGTCTTTTTCATGCCACTTGTTCGCTCTGGACGTCGCTCGCCGGCATTGCCAAAACATCGACGTCCCCAATGACTACCATGTGTCTATTAATTTTTCGAGCTTGTGCTGCACTGCTGGTCGCTGGCGTATATCCTGTTAAGTAGTCAGCATACGATTCAACAGGGAAGGCAGATTATGCATTCTCCCCATCAGCGCGACGCGCATCCACAGCCGGTGTGCAGCCGTCGCATCTTCTTGGGTAGCGCTCTCGCTGCGAGCGCTTCCGTCGTCGCCGGCGCGCTCGCCGGCTGTCAGCGTCCGTCCACGCTCAAGGTGGTTCAGCCCACGACGGGCGGCGGTCGCGACGACCTGTCCGATTCCGTGATCGGCAAGGACAAGATCCGCATTGGCATGGAGGCGGCCTACGCCCCGTACAACTGGCAGGTTTCCGAAGCCAGTGAGTACACTATCCCCATCGACAACGTGCAGGGCGCCTATGCCGATGGCTACGACGTGCAGATCGCCAAGATCGTCTGCAAGGCCCTCGGTGGCGAGCCCGTTGCCGTCAAGCAGAGCTTCTCGGGCCTCATCGATTCGCTCAACAACGGCCAGATCGACCTCATCATCGCCGGCATGAGCGCTACGCCCGAGCGCGAAGAGTCCGTCGGTTTTTCCGACCCGTACTTCATTGGCTACTTTGGCCTGTTCGTAAAAGAGGGCTCGCCCTACCAGAATGCGACCAAGCTCAGCGACTTCAGCGGTGCCACGGTGCTCGGGCAAAAGGACACTATGCTCGATACCGTCATCGACGAGATCCCGGGCGTTGTGCACAAAAACCCGGTCGATTCGGTCCCCACGGTGTTCTCGAACCTGCTGCAGGGCACGTGCGACGCCGTGACCTACAACACCGAGAACGAGAAGGGCTATATGGCCCAAAATCCGGGCATTGTCCCTATTCATTTTGCTGAGGGCGAGGGCTTTAAGCAGGAGGTCGCGGCAAACGTCGGCTGCCGCAAGGGCTCGGACAAGCTGCTTAAGCTCATCGACAAGACACTCAAGGGCATTAGCCAAGAGGAGCGCGACCAAATGTGGGACGCGTGCCTCGACCGTCAGCCGGCATAGGGAGGCAGCATGAAAACCGTCAATCGCCTGGCCTCCTTTATTAAGGCCGACCACCGTTATGTATACCTGGGCACGAGCGTTATCGCGGCGCTCGGCCTGGCGTTTAGCCAGCGCAACCCCACGCCGCTGAGCTTCTTGGCCCCCACCGGTATCTTCCAGGATTGCCTTTGGGCGATTCTTTGGGCCTGGATTGTCGTGTCGGCGGCGGCGCTGGTCACCAAGCTTATGCACTGGAGCGACTATCGCGTAAAGTCGCCGTTCGCCTCCGAGCGTTTCCGCCGCGGCGCGCGCCTGGGTAGCTATGTTGTGGTCGCCATCGCAGCGATCTTTTTCGTGGACCGCTGCATCATGTCGTTTATCGACCTGGTGCAGGTGAGCATTGTCTCGGATTCCAACCCCAGCGACTTTTTGTCGAGCCTGGTCTACATGACCTACAAGAGCGGCGACTTCTTCATCCGCGGCATCGAGATCACCATCGCGCTTGCCACCTTCGGCACCGTCATCGCATTCTTCCTGGCGCTGCTCTTTGTGTTCCTGCGTATTCAGACCTTCGACCGCGTGGACAACGACCTGGTGCGCTTCTTTAAGAGTATCGGCCGCGGCTTTGCGACCGTCTACTCCACCATCGTGCGCGGCACGCCCATGATGGTCCAGGGTCTGCTCATCTATTACGCGGGCTTCACCGTTTTGCGCGGCATGGGCTTCGAGACCGCCCAGGCCAACCAGATCTGGAGCACCTTTACCGCTGGCCTCGTCACCATCTCGCTCAACTCTACCGCCTACATGATGGAGGTCCTGCGCGGCGGCATCGAGTCCATCGATCCCGGCCAAGCCGAGGCGGCGCGATCGCTGGGCCTGTCGCAGTGGCAGGCCATGCGCAAAGTCGTGTTCCCCCAGGGCATTAAAAATGCGATTCCGGCGCTCACCAACGAGCTCATCATCAACATCAAGGATTCGTCGGTGCTCTCGGTCATCGGCGTGTTCGACCTTATGTACGCTACTACCACGGTCGCCGGCGTGTACTACCGCCAGATGGAGGTCTACTGCGTGGCGCTCGTGGTCTACCTGATCCTGACGCTCGTGGCGAGCCGCCTGCTCGAAGCCTTTGGCAAAAAGCTCGGTGCCGAGGCTCCGGCCACGCTGCCCAGCTCTAACTAGGCTTAAGACGAGGAGAATCATCATGGCAGATACCGCCACTACCGGCGTTGCGGCCGCCGCACAGACCAATGAGCCGCTCATCCGCGTCGAGGGCCTGCGCAAGAGCTTCGGCTCGCTCGAGGTACTCAAGGGCATCGACCTGTCCGTTAACCCCGGCGAGGTCGTCACCATTATCGGCGCCTCGGGCTCGGGCAAGTCGACCTTCCTGCGCTGCCTCAATCTGCTCGAGACCCCGGACGCGGGCCACATCTGGTTCCACGGCCAGGACCTTACGGCCGAGCGCTGCAATATCAATAAACTCCGCGAGGACATCGGCATGGTGTTCCAGGGCTTTAACTTGTTTAACAACATGGATGTGCTCGACAACTGCACGCTCGCGCCCGTCACGCTCAAAAAGATGAGCAAGGCCGAGGCCGAGAAGGTCGCGATGGAGCACCTGACCAGCGTGGGACTCGAGAAGTTCGCGCACGCCGCCGTGGGCCGCCTGTCCGGTGGTCAAAAACAGCGCGTGGCCATCGCTCGTGCCCTGTGCATGAATCCGCAGATCATGCTGTTCGACGAGCCGACCTCCGCGCTCGACCCCGAGATCGTGGGAGAAGTGCTCGAGGTCATGCGCAAGCTCGCTGCCGCAGGCATGACCATGGTCGTCGTCACGCACGAGATGGCTTTTGCCCGCACGGTGTCCGACCGCGTGGTCTTTATGGACAAGGGCGTGGTGCTCGAGGACGCCGCGCCGGCCGAGCTCTTCGGCAACCCCAAGCACCAGCGCACTCGCGAGTTCCTCTCGCGTTATCTCGAGGACAAATAACCGACCGCAAACGCTTATGTGGCAGGGCCGCTCCGGTGGGGCGGCCCTCGTCATCACAATCGAAAGGATGTCATGGCCGAGGTTTGGCGCTTCTTTGCGCATGAGGATGATTTTGCCGATATAGACGAGGCTGGCGCGTGCGAGCGCTTGGGTCGCGTGCTGTCGTTTCCGACCATCTCGAGTATGGATGCCGAGGCGGTGGACTGGCAGCCGTTCGACGACCTGCGCGCGTATATGCAGCAGGCTTGGCCGCACGTATTTACGGCGGGTAAGGTCGAGCTTATCGACCATTCGCTATTGGTGACGCTTGGCGGTTCCGACCCTGCCCTCAAGCCCATTATGCTCATGGGCCACATGGACGTGGTTCCCGTGGTACCCGGCACCGAGGCTGACTGGACGCATGCCCCCTTTAGCGGACATGTGGACGACACCTACATTTGGGGTCGCGGCGCCATCGATATGAAAGACCAGGTCGCAGGCATTCTCGAGGCGGTTGAGTATGCGCTCGCGCACGGCTGGGAGCACAAGCGTACCCTGCTGCTCGCCTTTGGCCAGGACGAGGAAACCACGCAGTACGGCGCGGGGGCGATCGGTCGTGTGCTCGAGGAGCGTGGCGTTGAACTTGAATATCTGATCGACGAGGGTGACTACCGTATTGTTTCGGCTGCCGAGTATGGCGCGGGCGAGGGCTGGCTTATGCATGCCGACCTCGCGGAGAAGGGTTACGCCGATATCATACTCAAGACGAAGAGTGAGGGCGGGCATTCGTCCAACCCCTACGGCGGCACATCGCTCGAGGTGCTCAGCCGTGCCATCACCGCAATCTGCGATATCGAGTGGCCGACGCGCGTGACCGACTTGCTTGCCGCCCAGCTCGTCGAGTTGGGGCTCTACACGGCCGACGAGATTGCCTCCAACAAGGACACCATCGTGCGCGAGTGCCTCGCCAGCAAGAAGCTCTACCCGCTCGTGACGACCACCTGCGCGCCCACGCAGATCGAGGGCGGCAGCACCGGCGCCAACGTAATGCCGCAGGATATGTGGGCTAATATCAACTTCCGCATGCTCGAGGGCACGAGCGTGGCCGACGTTGTGGCGCGCTGCCGTGATGCGGTTGCCGGGGCGGACCTTGCCGGTCGTGTCGAAGTGGAGCTGGGCCCCGGCAGCTCCGAGCCTTCGCCGTCTCCGCGTGTCGGTGGACCGGGGCTCGAGGCCGTTCGCGCCATCGCCGCCCGCTATTTCCGTGATCCAAAGGGGACGGAGGAAAACGGACCGAGTGCGACGGGCGGGGCTCCTGTCAGCATCGTCCCCTCGACCGTGATCGGCGCGACCGACGCTGCCAACTATCAGCGCATTTGCCCTGAGTGCATTCGTTTCTCGGCCTTTGTGGTCGACGATGACGAGTGCGACCGAGGCGTCCACGGCACCAACGAGCGCATCACCCGTCGCGCCTACCTCCAAGGCATCCGCTTCCTCATCGCCCTGCTCCACACGCTCTAGAATGTGACAAAGGGACTGAGCCGGCAACTGGCAACCGGTTTCATCGGTAATGAGATAAAAACTGTCATAGAAAAAGACTAAGATATCTTAAGAGACATATGCTGGGGTTGGTATTCCATGAACGACTGCGGGCATGTGCCAGACTGCCTCGGCCCCCGGGGAGCGCCCGGGCAGGTCGCCGTGTGACTGGGGAGGAAATTATGCAGGAGCTCAGAGAGACGACGTCTCTACTCGTGAATAATGTTATTGGGGGGGGGTCCCAGCAGGGAACATCCTGGTAGACACCGGCCGCGCGAGCTGTGGTCCGTCATGTCTTATGGCCGTCGTCGCGGGCTGTGCCCGGTCTCGCCATATGCGATTGTTCTGGCCCTCGCCGTCGCGCTGACGGTGGGTTTCTTCCTGCCGACCCGTGCGGAAGCAGCGTTTTCGGGCCACACGGTCACGACGACTTCGCCCTCGGGGACGACGATCAACCTGTTTGATTACTGGGTGAATCCCGATGACCATCTGTCGGTTTCCGGCAACGGCGGCATCAACGCAAACCACAAGTTCCAGTTTAACGACGGCAAGGGTGATGGGCCGCTCAACCAATGGACGGGCGGCACGAGCCCGCGGCCCGGCATCGTCAACAACACGCTTTCAGACGGCTACCCGAAGCTTTCCGAAGCCTTGGGCGACGAGTCCCTCCGCTACCTGTTCGATTCCTCTGCCCAGACCGGCAAGACGTCCCATTTTGGCGTGACGGGCCTCCTCAAGGTTCAGGGCGGCTACTACGTCTATGACAGCTCCGAAAACTACGCAGCCTACAACGCTGACAAGAATGCCTTCGACATCTATAACACCTGGGGCATTGACAAAGTGGGCGATTCGTCCCACCAGGGTCAGTTCTTCCCGTTCGACGCGGCAGACAAGGTGTTCAAAGAGGAAAACGGCCAGCTCGTCCAAACCGGCATCAAGGCAGACAACACCGGTGATTCGCACTACAACGGCGGCAAACCCGTCAACCATCACTTCGGTCTCTCAATGTCCACGCGATTCGTGCAGCCCAAGGGCGGCCTGACGAACAATAATAATGACATGACCTTCGAGTTCGCCGGCGATGATGACGTCTGGGTGTTCATCGATGATGTCCTCGTGGGTGATATCGGCGGTATTCACAACCGCGCGAGTCTGAGCATCAACTTTCATACGGGCGACATTAAGGTAAACGACAAGTACAACGGCACGCTGAAGAGCAAGTACCAAGAGGCGAATAAGGACATTTCGGGATTTGCCGACAACACCTTCGCCGACGACACCAACCACACCCTCAAGTTCTTCTACCTGGAGCGCGGCGCTACCGACTCCAACATGGAGCTCAAGTTCAACCTCGTGACGGTGCCCGAGTCCGACATCATCAAGTTCGACCAGGACGGCAAGTTCGTACAGGGTGCCGAGTTCGCGCTGTACAAAACAGACGGGAAATTTACAGATACGACCAATAACGAGAACGCGCTTCTCGGCTCTGGCACCACGGACGAGGCCGGCCACCTAACGCTCACGAACGACGATGACAACGGCGTCATCAACTTCGACGATCTCTACAACAAGAATCACGACAACAAGTACTACCTCCTGAAGGAGACGCACGTGCCCGAGGGATACCGCTCGAGTCTCACGGCGACGGGTGGCAGCATGCAGCTCGAGTACGTGCCCGCGAGCGCTGAGAACGGCGCGGGCGGCGTCATCATCAACCGCGGCGGTATGGATGCGGGCAGCGTCGTGTGGAAGACCGGTGCGTTCGCCGCCGCGAAGGAGACCATCACCGCGCCGTTGACCGTGTACAAGGCAAATAATGACCTGACGAAGTCCGACAAGACCGTCAATCTGGACTCCGGCATACTGTTCGCTGTGGTGCTCAAGCGCGACAAAAGCGCAGGCACAGGTATCGAAGATCCGAGCAATTGGTACGCCGTGTCGGGCGACCCATCGACGAGAGCGGGATACACCCTCGCCAAGGAGCCGGGCATGACCGGTGCTATCGAGGCGGCGAAGAAGGACCTGCACGCCTTCACGCTCAACACAAGCGGCCAGTACCAGGTAGAGATTCAAAATCTGCCCGGTGACATCTCCAAGTACTACTACCTGCTGAGCGGTGATGCCCGCAAGGATGCCGAGTACACGGTGGCCATCTACCACACAACGGCGAGCTCGATCGGCGACGCGACGCCCGAGAACACCGTCCACGTGTACAGCGACGACATCGCAGACGGCACGAACTTCAAGCGACAGTTCGCCACGCGCTTGCTCGTCACGAACATCCAGAATCGCCTGTTCGTGCAGAAGACCGATACCGAGGGCAACCCCGTAGACGGCGCGAAGTTCGGCCTGTACACGGCCGATCAGGTGACAACAGACGCGAACGGCAAGGTCGTGCTCAAGGGCGAGCAGACCCCCTACGACACCCTGACGACGGGGTCGGTCGGCAACCCGGTCCCGCTCGAAGGTGCGGGCATATTCCCGAATACAAGCGCCGGTAACATGCCGCTCGTGAATGGAACTTACTTCCTAAAGGAGGTCTCGGCTCCCAAGGGCTTCCTGCTTAACGACACGCTCACCAAGGTGATTGTGGACGATTACGGCGTCCATGCCGATGCTGGTACGGACGATGACGGCGTTTCGACGTTCGTGGGCCCGGGCGCGCTCATGAAGAGTCTGGGCCAGTTTGGCGCAGAGGGCGACATCGACAACACGCTCACGTGGATCAAAGGTACGCGGCAGACCTCGAATGGCGAGACCAATGATAACGGCAACCTGACGTGGACCGATGTCGAACCCGTGGGTGCAGACGACACAGTGCGCCTCAAGTACGGCGCTAACGGACGCATGTACCAGTATGGGCCCACCGAGGAGGGCAAACCCTACCGCCTGGAGACCGAGACGGGCTGGATACGTATGGGTATCACCCAGGACGAGCGGCCCAAGGGGACCACGTCGAAAGGTGCCCGTGCCAATCTGGGCGACATGAACCTGAATGCCCTGTTCACGGGTGCCACCTGTGTGCGCGTGGCTAACAAGCGCGAGGCGAGCCTCGAAGTGACCAAGCATGTCGTGGTGCCGAAGGGACTGACGGGCAATAAGGACGCGAAGTTCACCTTCAAGTTCACCGTGCCCACGACGGCTGGGAAGACGTACAAGGCCGCAGTGTTTGAGAACGCGGGGGCCGCAAGCGAGAAGCAGGTCGGCGATATGTTCGACCTGACGAACGGCCGCGAGCAGACCATCACGGCCGGCCAGACGATCCGCGTGTACGGTCTCGCCGAGGGTGACCAGTACGCGGTGCAGGAGCTGACCGGCGCAGACAAGATGCCCGCGGGCTATAAGCTGACCGGCCGCAAGCAGGGTGACAAGAATCTGACTGAAGAAGGCGATAGCATCTCGGGCAGGATTGCCCCGCAGAATTCCGACGGCACGGTGGCCAAAGACAACAAGCTGGTGTTCACCAACAGCTACAGCGTGAAGTCTTCGGTGACGCTCACAGGCATCAAGGCGAAGAAGAAGTTCACCGGCCGTGAGTGGACTAGCGCCGACAGCTTCGAGCTTTGCCTGCGCGCCGCCGATGGAACGCCGATGCCTGATGGTGCCACGGCAGCGCCCGTGGCCGGCATGAAGCAGGTCGAGAAGACCGTTACGAGCGCCGAAGAATTTAGCTTCGGAGAGATTAAGTATGAGAAGCCTGGCAAGTACACCTACTACATTGCCGAGACTACGCCCGCCAAGAGCGATCCCAGTTGGCTGGGCGGCGTCAGCTACTCCAGCGCCGAATACAAAGTGACCGTAACGGTGAAGGATGACGGCAAGGGAAATCTGACCGAGCCAGTCGTCAAAATGGAGCAGATCTATAAGGATGATGGCACCGCCACATCACAGGTGATCGACGATCAGATTGCGGTGATCACGAACACGTACCGCCCGAAGGAGACCTCGGTAACGCTCAAGGCGACGAAGCGCTTCACGGGCGGTGAGCTCGCGGGGAGTGACTTCACGTTCCAGCTGCTCGACAAGGACGGCAGCGTGGTCCAGACTGTCCAAAACGAGAAGGACGGCAAGGTCGCCTTTGCAGCCATCGACTACGCTACGCCGGGCGACCACGACTACACCATCAAGGAGGTGAAGGGCGCCGACTCGACCGTCGTCTACGACGCGAAGGGCGTGAAGGTCCACGTCAAGGTCACCGACGAAAAGGGCGAGCTGAAGGCGACCGTCACCTACGACGGTGAGAAGGCCGTGCCGACCTTCACCAACACGAAGCCGACGGCGGACGTCACCGTTGAGGCCACGAAAGTTCTCGCGGGCAAGGACCTGACGGCCGATGCGTTCACCTTCGGCTTGTACGACCAGGGCGGCAATGAGGACGCTCGCGGCACCAACGATAAGAATGGCAAGGTCAAGCTGACCGTCAAGGGCCTGAACCTGGGCGAGTACGACTACACGCTCAAGGAGGAGAAGGCCAGCCAGTCCGTCGACGGCGTGGCCTACGACGCCAAGGAAGTCAAGGTCCACGTCAAGGTAGAGCAGAACCAGGACGACAACAACAAGACGAAGGTGACCGTCACCTATGACGGTACCGCTACGGCTCCCACCTTCAACAACACCTACACCGCAAAGGGATCCGTGGAGCTGACGGCGACCAAGACCATCAAGGTTGCGGACGGCTTCGATCACACGACGAAGCCTGCGGACGGCGAGTTCACCTTCGACCTGAAGGACGCTGCCGGCAACGTGATCGCCACCGCGAAGAACGATGCAAACGGCAAGGTCTGCTTCACGCGCGAGTTCCAGCTCTCCGACTTGGACGGCGCCGCGAGCAAGGACTTCACCTACACCATCGTGGAGCAGCCGGGCGCGGAGCCGGGCATGGTCTATGACAATCATGCCCTCACCTATACGGTGACGGTCACAGACGGCGGGAACGGAGCACTGAATGCGAAGGCGATCGTGACGAGCGCATCCGGCTCGGATACCTTCACCAACACCTACCAGCCGGCCGCGACCGGTCTGGCCCTCGGTGCGCAGAAGAGCTATGTGAAGAAGGACGACAACACGCCGATCGTCCCCAAGGACGGCGAGTTCACCTTCGATGTGTACGAGGGCAAAATGACTGCTGAGCAGCTTGCCGGGGCCAAGCCCGTCCGGACCGCGACCAACGGCGCGGACGGAAGTGTTAACTTCGACGCCTTCTCCTACGCGAAGCCGGGCACGTACGAGTACACTATCGTGGAGCGGAAGGGTGATCTGGCCTACGTGACCTACGACGACGCGGTGCATCATGCCGTGGTGACGGTTGTGGACAATGCCGGCACGCTGCAGGCGAGCGTCGCCTACGACGGCGCGGACGCCACGAAGCCCACCTTCACCAACACCTACAAGGCGAAGGCGACGAACTCCGGCGCGATCGCCCTCACCAAGAGCGTTGACGTGCACGACGGCAGCTATCAGCTAAAGGCGGGAGACTTCGCCTTCGAGCTGGTGGGGTCTGACGGTACGGTGCTCCAGACCCAGAAGAACGACGCCAAGGGCAAGGTTTACTTTAACGAGCTGACCTTCGACCATGCGGGCACCTTTCCCTTCACGGTCCGTGAGGTGCAGCCGACGGACGGCGCGCCGGGCGTGCCGGGCGTGACCTACACCGGCAAGACGTACACCCTGACCTACGTGGTGAAGGACAACAACGACGGCAAGCTGGTGGTAGAGAACTCCACGGTGATGCCGAGCGAGAGCACCGAGAACGGCGTCACCCCCAATACCATGACGTTTGCGAACAGCTACCAGCCGGGTCAGACCTCCTACCAGATCTCTGGCACCAAGGTGCTTGAGAATGCCGACCCGGCCACCACGCGGACGCCCGCCGATGGCGAGTTCACATTCGCGCTGATTGACGTGGCCACCGAGCAGGAGATCGACCGGACCACGAACGTGGGTAAAGCGTTTACCTTCAAGGCCATCTCGTACACCGCAACTGGTTCGCATGCGTACCAGGTGAAGGAGGTTGCGGGCCAAGATGGCACCATCACTTACAGCGATGCGGTGCTGGACGTAACGGTGAACGTGACCGATGACGGCAGCGGCCAGCTGACCGCGACGGCGAACAAGACGGCTGCGGATCTGACCTTCACCAACACCTACACGCCGACGGCAACGACGGCGACGATTACCGGAACGAAGGCTCTGACCGGCCGCGACCTGGCCGAGGGTGAGTTCTTCTTCGACCTGAAGGACGCCGACGGTAACGTGGTGCAGACGGTGCAGAACGGCGCCGACGGCACGTTCGGCTTCGCGCCGCTGCAGCTGGACAAGGTGGGGACGTACGTCTACACCGTGTCCGAGCGGGCAGGGGCGACGGCGAACGGCGTCACCTACGACACGACGGTCTTTACCGCGACGGTGACGGTGACGGAGAATGCGGAGACGCACGCGCTGGAGGCGCAGGTTGCCTACAGCAAGGGCGGCAAGGCTGCGGATGCGGTGGCGTTCAGCAACAGTTACGCGCCGGCCGCGACTGAGGTGAAGCTGGGGGCCTCCAAGGTGCTGAGCGGCGAGGACCTGAAGGAAAGGCAGTTCTCCTTCCAGCTGAAGGATGCCGACGGCAAGGTGCTGCAGACCGCAAAGAACGCGGCGGACGGCACGGTGGGCTTCGAGGCGATCTCGTACGACAAGCCCGGAACGTACGCCTACAGCATCTCCGAGGTGGACGACGGTCAGAAGAACGTGACGTACGACGCGGCCGAGCACCGGGTAACGGTGACGGTGACGGACGACGGTGCGGGCCATCTGGTGGCGACGGTAACCTATGACGGCGCCGTGGCGCCGGTGTTCAAGAACACGTACACGCCGCCGACCACCCCGCCGACGGAGCCGCCCACCAATCCGCCGAGCAAGTCACCGGTGCCGAAGGAGGAGAAGCCGGGTCTGCCGTATACGGGCGATACCAGCTTGTCGCCGATGGCCCTGGGTGGCATCGCGGGCGGCGCGGTGGTGCTGATCGCCGCAGGCGTTATCCTGCGACGCCGGAACCGGTAGCTACGGCGGCCGAGAAGGGCTTTGATTGAGGGCGGGTGGTCGCAGGGCGCGGCCGCTCGCCCTTTTTGGTGAAAGGCTATGTTAACCCGCCGTTTGCACGTCCGGCTCCAGATGGAACTCGTACTCCGGCTCCATCATCTTCTTCCGGATCTTTTCGTAGCGCCCGTCGTCGAGCTGCTCGCGCATGAGCGACGTCCTGTCCCCGACGCGTGCGGCCTCGCGCAGCCATCTGAACCACATCAGGCAGCTGTGGAGCCTGCGGGTCGATACGCCCTTGAACCTCTCGAGGAAGTGGCCGAGCGAACCCTGCGCTTCAGCATCCTCTGGACCGTGTCCCGCTCGTACCCGGTGAGCCTGCCGTGGGTCCTCGGGACCGCCCTCGCGGCGCCCTTCCCGCCCTTTCCGGACATGGCGTCCTCCGATTTCCCGGGGCCGGCCGATCCGGCCCTCAGGGTATCGGATTCCCAAATTTATCCGTATATGTGCGGATGAATGCGGGAGGCGTTCGGATGAAGTTGTATTCAAGGAAAGAGACTGACCCTTTGTCGCATTCCGTGCGGGTTATATGCAGGTATGCCTGCGCACGCTATCATGTATGGGTTAGACCGCAACTATGTACCTCATACGCGAAGGGATGCGCATGTATCTGAAGATCGACATGTTCTAGCTGGGCTTACCCCCGCAGTGGCGCCGCGCGCCCCATCAACTCTGCCGATTTTCGCCTTCACGCACATAAAGGAGTCCCGCCATGCGCGACAAGCTCGAAAAGATCATTAAGGCCTACGAGGAGCTCGAGAAGAAGCTTTCCGACCCGGCCGTCGCCTCCGACATCAAGGAGTTCACGCGTCTCAACAAGGAGTACGCACACCAGTCCGACCTCATCGCTGCCTCGCGCGAGTACATCGGCGCGCTCGATGACATCGAGGCCGCCAAGGAGATGCTCCGCGACACCAGCGATGCGGACGAGAAGGAGATGCTCCAGATGGACATCTCCGAGAACGAGGAAAAGCTTCCCCAGCTCGAGGAAGATATCAAGTACATGCTCATCCCGAGCGACCCCAACGACGACAAGAACACCATCGTCGAGATCCGCTCCGCCGCCGGTGGCGACGAGGCGGCCATCTTTGCCGGCGACTTGTACAAGATGTACCAGCGCTTCTGCGAATCGCGCGGCTGGAAGACCACCGTGCTCGATTCCAGCCCCAGCGAGGCCGGCGGCTTTAAGTCCATCGAGTTCAAGGTCGAGGGCGACCGCGTCTACTCCGTTATGAAGTTCGAGTCCGGCGTGCACCGCGTCCAGCGCGTTCCCAAGACTGAGTCCCAGGGCCGCATTCAGACTTCCACGGCTACCGTCGCCGTACTTCCCGAGGCCGAGGAGATCGACGTTCAGATCAACCAATCCGACCTGCGCATCGACACCTACTGCGCCTCCGGACCTGGCGGTCAGTGCGTTAACACCACCTACTCCGCCGTGCGCATCACCCACCTGCCCACCAACACCGTGGTGCAGTCGCAGGAGCAGCGTTCCCAGATCCAGAACCGCGAGGTCTGCATGCAGATGCTGCGCGCCCGTCTGTACGAGATGGAACTCGAGAAGCAGCAGGCAGAGCTCGGTGCCGAGCGCCAGAGCCAGATCGGCCACGGTAACCGTTCCGAGAAGATCCGCACCTACAACCAGCCCCAGGACCGCGTGACCGATCACCGCATCGGCTTCAACTCCACCTACAACGGCTGTCTCTTATACACATCTGACGCTGCCGACGATATGCAGTGTGTAGAT
>UQVD01000009.1 GCA_900544385.1 uncultured Collinsella sp. | reverse complement strand
GAGATACTGATCGGTCTCGTGGGCTCGGAGATGTGTATAAGAGACAGCTGTATGAGTGAGCAGAACGCCAACCCGGTCGAGCTCTTTGGCATGCGCGTCGCTCACGTGGGCATCAACGCCACCGACCCGGTCGATGCCCTGGAGATCGCGGAGCTGTTCTCGACGACGATGGGTCTGCCCGTTATCGAGACCCCGGTTTCGTACTTTAACGATTCGCTGGTCGAGGTCATGAAGCAGAATGGTCGTGGCACCAAGGGCCACATCGGCTTTGCCGTCAACGACATTGATACGGCCGAGAAGTGGTTTGCCGAGCGCGGGCTCGAGGTCAACGAGGAGTCGCG
Organism: uncultured Collinsella sp.; assembly: GCA_900544385.1. Classification (GTDB taxonomy): domain Bacteria; phylum Actinomycetota; class Coriobacteriia; order Coriobacteriales; family Coriobacteriaceae; genus Collinsella. The sequence goes on along the minus strand of UQVD01000009.1, from coordinate 33,897 downwards.
CGCGCTGCTGCCCGACGGTAGCACCAAGCTCGCGTGCTTTAAGCGCGAGTTCGCCGGCTTTGCCGTGCACCTGTGCCGCGAGTAGCGTACAAGCTGCTATAGCTAGCAAAAAGGGATAGGGCCGCATGGCCTTATCCCTTTATTTATGCCGAGGGGTTGACTTTTGCAACGGTCAAAAAACCGAAGTCTAATACTTTTCCGAGAAGTGAACGAGACAAATCGGATCCCCGAAGCATTGACACTTTAAGGGCGTCGTTTCCTGCGGTTTCGATGCTGGAATCCTGCGATTTTGTCGTTGAAAAATGCGGATGCTTCGGGGCTCCAAAAACTGACGTTCACTTCGCGGAAAAGTATTAGACCACGATTCGCGAGAGGCGCCCCTTACCGCGGTAGGCGAATCGTAAAGCGGCTACCGACGCCTTCGACCGAGGTCACGCCGATGACGCCGCCGTGGCTGTCGACAATCCACTTGGCAATGGCGAGCCCCAGGCCCGAACCCTGTGCGCCGACATCGCGCGCGTTGTCGGCACGGTAGAACCGCTCGAACGCGTGAGCTGCGGATTCCTGGTTCATGCCGATGCCCTCGTCCTCAATGCTTATGTCAATCGCGCCCGTGCCCGCATCGGGCGTTATGGCAAACGTGACGGTCGTGCCCGCGTCCGAATACTTGGCGGCATTCTGCACGATTACGCGCAGAGCCTGCTTCACAAGCGCGACATCGACGGACGCGTCGCAGCGCGGGTCGCTGGCGAGCGCAGCGTCAAAGGCCAGCCGATACGCGTGCGTGGCATCAATCATCTGCGATTCTTCGCAAACCTCGCCGACCAGTGCGGCCAGGTTGGTATTCGCGCGCCGCAGCACGGTGCGGCCGGCATCGCCGCGCGCCAAAAACAGCAGCTGCTCCACGAGCTCCTGCATATGCTCGCTTTCGGTCTTGAGCGAGGCGATGGACTCTGCCAGCACGTCCGGGTCGTCCTTACCCCAACGATCGAGCATGTTTACGTAGCCCTGAATCACCGCGATGGGCGTGCGCAGTTCGTGACTCGCATCATTGACAAAGCGCATCTGCTGCAGCTTTGCTTCTTGCATCTGACGCAGTAGGCGGTTGAGCGCGACCTCGATGCTCGCCAAGTCGGCGTCGCCGGTGGTGACGCTTGGCGAGTCGACGCTTGCGCGCTCGATGGCCTGCTCCAGCGTTTCCATCTTGCCGCCGGCGAGTTGCATACGGCCGAGCTCGTCCACGCGCAAGGCCAGGTCGTTGAGCGGCGCCATGGTACGGCGCACGCGCCTCGCGCCGCCGAGCATGTTGAGCACGCTGATGACCTGCCAGCCCGCAACGACAAGATAAAGGGGCCACAGCATGACCAGATCCTGCGCGAGGGGGAAGGTCTTGGTGGTACGCGCAAGCTCGACGGTATAGGTAAGCGTTGTCAGATCCCAGCCGCGTGCTGGCGTCAGCGACATGCCGTGAACGGTGGCGCCTGGAATCCATCCTGCGGTAAACGCGCCGTCGGGTAGCGTCTGGTTGTATCCATAGACGAGGATCGCCGCCGCAACAAGCAGCAGTAACAGATCCAGCCAGACGTAGCTTACCAAGCGGCGCCACATGTAGCTCCAGTTGATGGCGCGGGCGATGGAGGTGACGCGCTTGGTCTCGGCGTTACGCGCGGCAGACATAGCCCACCCCGCGCACGGTCTGGAGGATGCGGACACCGCCAGCGTCCTCGATCTTGGCGCGCAGGTGCGCGATGTGCACGTCGACGTTGTTGGTGTCGCCCACGTATTCGTAGCCCAGCGCCTCGTGCGCGATGCGCTCGCGTGTGAGCACGGTTTCGGCATGCGTCATAAGCAGGGCGAGGACATCGAACTCGCGGGCCGTGAGCGCGATGGGCGAGCCGCCGACCGTGACTTCGCGGCGGTTGGGATCGAGCGCGACCGAACCCACGACGAGCGCGGCGGGGGAGGGCGAGGCGGATGCCTGGGCCGAGCCGCCGGCCAGGGGCATCGCAATGGTACCGGCGCCCACGCCGCCCACTACGTTCGCCCCGGCACCGATGCCGCCAACGCCCGAAGCCGCCCGCACGGCCTCCGAGCGCTTTAGCGCCACGCGGATCCGTGCGAACAGCTCCTCAATCGCAAACGGCTTGGTCAGGTAATCGTCAGCACCGGCGTCGAGCCCGGCCACCTTGTCCATCACGGCATCGCGCGCGGTGACCATAATCACCGGCACATCCTTGTGCTTGCGGACGCGTCGCAGCACCTCCATGCCGTTGAGCTGCGGCAACAGCACATCGAGCAGAATCAGATCGTAGTTGCGCTCCAGCGCCAGGTCAACGGCGGTGCGGCCATCGGCAGCGTGTTCCACCTGATAGCCCTCGTGCTCAAGCTCGAGCGTCACAAAGCGGGCGATTTTCTCTTCGTCCTCTACGATCAGGATTCGTGCCATACGTGCCCCCATCTGCGATTACTTGTCGTCGTTCAGATTTTGTTTGATGCCGTCCGCGGCATCGGCGGCGTGGTCCATCAGGTTGTTGATGCTGCCGGGCACGTCGCCGTCGCTGTCGATGCGGTAGCGCATACCAAAGAACAGGCCAAGCAGCATCAGCCAAATCGTGGCGCCCCAGGCAAACAGGGCGACGATGGGGATCAGGATGGGAATGTTGAGGATGATGGCGTCGCGGCGCGTGGCGATAAACTTGGTATCCAGGCTCAGGCGGAAGAGCTTTTTGAGGTACTCCCACACGCTGTCCATCTTCTTGGAGAAGTCGGTCTTTTCGCTCGACTTTTCGTAGGCGGCCTGTGCGGCGACCATCTCGGCCGAGGGCTCATCGGCCGGCGCGGACTCGGTGGCGGCGTGCGCCGACGTGGTCTGGGTCTTGCCCTGCGACTCGAGCCAAATGATGGCGTCCAGAACGTTGCCGTCGGCGGCGTCGAGCGCGGCCTTGGCATCGGTATAGCTCACGTTGCACTTGGTGCGGATGGTTTCAACTTTTTCGAGGTCGTCCATGACCTGTCCTTTCGTTCGATGGGCGCGACGCCGGGCTATCTGCCCGGGCGCGAGCGTTGCGTTCGGCGGCCTGCGTTGCGCGGTGCCGCCCCGCCCTTGGTCGAACTCTATAGTGCAGGTTATAGATTAAGCGATTCTTGAGCCAAGATTAATAGTGGATGAGTTTTTGGGTGGCGCGGAGGCGGGCGGGGGCAGAAAAGGCAGGTTTTGCGTGGCGTGAAGGAGGTGCAGTCTGATCTTTGGGACGGCTGACAGCGAGGTCTAATACTTTTCCGAGAAGTGAATGAGTGAAAACGGACCCCCGAAGCATCGACACTTTTCGGGTGCCGTTTCCTGCGGCTTTGATGCCAGAATCCTGCGTTTATGCCGTTGAAAAATGCGGATGCTCCAGGGGTCCAAAAACAGACGTTCACTTCGCGGAAAAGTATTAGACCTCGATAGCAGGGGATGGTGGGCCGATGACAAAGTGGTGGCAGAAAAGGGGTACGCAAAGCACGCCGGTCATAGGGAATCAAAATCACGTTGCAAAAGCATGAGAATATCCTACAATTGCAACATGAAGTACTTTAGCAACATAACGGCGATAAGCGAGCTTTCCGAGAGTGAGGGCGTGTTCACCACAGCCCAGGCGGCTCGTATGGACATCTCTCGAGATGCGCTGGCACACTCATGCCGCGTGGGGCGTCTTGAACGGATATGCCACGGCGCCTACCGGATGTCGGGCACGCAGCGCCGAGACACTGACGAGCTCAACGCTTTTTGGAAACTCACCAATCCCTCCCTTTGCGCGTGGGAGAGAAAACGCCAGTGGGATGGCATCGCCGTGAGCGGTACGACAGCGGCGAACCTACAGCAAATGGGCGATTTCTATCTGTCCCCCTACAGGATGACCGCGCCCATGCGCATCAATACGAGAAACGAATCCCTTTCTTTTGCAAAGCGCGAGATCGCTGAGCAGGACATCGTCTGGCTCGACGGCCTGCCGGTAACTAAACCCGAGCGCACGCTTGTTGATCTTTGCCTCGATTGCGAGGACCCCTCATTAATTATCGATGCCTATAACGACGCGCTTGGGCGAGGGCTCGAGATACAGCGGCTGAAAGATCTTGTAGAGGAGAACTCTAAAACCGCCAAACGACGCGAGTTGATGATGCCCTTGTTGACGGCGCTGAACGAGTAATGAAAAACGGAGGACATGGTGAAGTACAAAACACCTGCCGCACTGGAGATGGCTGTTAGGGATGCCGCAAGAGAATCGCCGATGGATACTAATCGGGCGATCGTCGGTTTCTACTTTCATCGCTTCCTATGTCGCTTTTTTTCAGAAGATGACGGCCGCTTTGTACTCAAGGGTGGCCAAAGCGTCCTGGCGCGAACACTCGATGCGCGTGTCACAAGAGATATTGACTTGGTTGCTCAAGAGGAGAGCCTCGAAGAGGCTGTTGCCGATCTGGCGCGGGCGGCTTCGATTGATCTGGAGGATTTCGTTTCGTTTGTCTTTGATCGTGCAGAGCAGATCAAAAAAGAAGATGAGTATCGGTGTGGTGCGAAGGTGTGGTTCACCCCCTTTATGGGAACCAAGAAGCTGCAGCCAATTTCAATTGACTTGGTAATTGATGAAGTGCGGGGACTTGAGCCTGAGGTTCTTGCGCCGATCGATCGTTTGAATATTGAGGGGCTCCCAGTCTGCGACTATCGAGTATGCCGAGTGGAGAGTGCCCTTGCAGATAAATTGCTCGCAATGGTAGAGATGCATGAGGGCCGTGCCTCTTCGCGAATCAAGGATATAGTCGACATCTTGGTGTACGCGAAAACTTGCTTCGTCGATGGGACTACGCTTGTCGAGAGGGTCGAGAAAGAAGCATCTGCCCGCAAGGTGGCAATGCCGGAAGAGTTCGTGGCGCCTCTCTGGTGGAAACAAAATGGTTCTGCGCAGTACATAAAGATGGCGAGGCAGGCGGGGGTACTTGATCTCGCGGGGAACATTGCTGGGGCAGAAGAGATCGTCAATCGGTTGTATGCACCGTGCTTTAATCATTCGGCGAATGTGCGCAAATGGAATCCTCAGACCACGGGATGGGAATAGGCTAGATAGTTAAGCCGGCGGCAGGGCCAGTTCCTGTCGCCGGCTTAAGACGTTTCTACTGCCTATGCGCTATTCGCAGGTCTGGTCGACCGCCTGGGTGACGGCCTTTTTTGCGGCTTCGAGGTTGCGCTGAGCTTGGGCGACAGCGGCCTCGGCTTTTTTCTTTGCCCCTACGACCTCGGCAAAGCGATTGATGGATTCGCTATACTCGCGCGTGCGCGGGTCAAGCGCCGGCGGGATTTCGATTTCGAATAGATCGGAAGGACGAATGGCGTGGCTGTACTGATTGTCGGACAATACCTGCAAAACTATGGACCCATGGCCGTCGGTGAGGTATGCTGCGACCATTTCTGAATACACCATGCGCTCCTCGTCGGTCATCGTTGGAATCGCCGGGCGAATGGCAGTGGTGTTGTGCGAGGCAACTAGATGCTGCTTTGCATCATCGATGCCGACCACAAGTAGGTTTGACGCGCCGTAACGACCGAGTATGCGCGGCATGACGATATCGCCGCAATGAAGCTCGTAACGAGCCAACACGTCTGGATCTACCTTTACAGGTTCGGAATCCAGCTCCGACGCGCCTTCCGCAACATCCTTGGGTAGCAAATAGCCGTTGCGGAAATCCTGAGATGAAATGCGGCGCACCTCGACAGCGTCGATGTCGTCCGAGGTGGTGCTGTCTCGGGGCATAAACGGCACCACGCGCATAAAACTGTCGCCCAGCGTTGCGCTGTAGTTTTGAGCTACGGAGATCAGGCCAACCCTGCCTTTGGAGAGCGCGGCGTGGTGTTGGAGTAGCTTGCGCGTTTCGAGCTCGACGGTTTCAATGGAAACCGTTTTGCGTGAGTCGCACTCGATGCCGCTCCAGTCAGGGGAGAAAGCCAAGGGAAGATTGGGGTAGCGAGCCCCGTCGGCAAACCGAAGGCGTGGCATGGGCGTGGCGGCATTGCGGAATGAAACGCTGCGATTTCCCGTCGACAATACAATAAGTGCGTACATGCCGTGCATCGGAGATTCGGCGAGCGGGTGATATAGGACGCTTTCGACGAGCCCCTCGCGCAACAGAATCGCGCGTGCCTGCTCGGCGTTGTCCAAAGACTCGAACGGCAGCAGTACGGCGGCTCGAGTACGACCGGAGAGGGCTAGTGCATACAGGCACCAGAGATAGGCCTCCCAATCGCAGAAGCCCAGGTAGCCAGGCTCCAGATCATTAATGAGCGCCTCACATGCGCTGTTGATTTCGCGAAAACGTTTGCGAACGCAAGCTGTGGCATCGATAAACACCGGCGCCGCGTTGTCATTGCCCGTGTTCTGCTTGCCGGGCTCAAGTTCGCAAATATTAGGTACGCCGTTGCCGTTCAGCCTGAAGCATTCACGAAGCGCCTCGCAGCCGATGGCGCCAGGTAGGCGAACGGTGAGTAGGCGGCTGCCTTGTTCTAGGTTAAGCGCGCGCGAGAGGGCGGCGGCGGTGAGACGTGGCAATGATGTTGTTTCACGCATGTATAGAGCCCTTTCTTCTTAGTGGGCTATATAATAGCAGAAAAATTTAAAAATTTCTAATGACGAGAACAGCCTACTGTGCTATCCTCAAAGCAATCCAAAACCAACTCAATACCAACTGCTTGATGCAATCGCTACACAGCCTTTAGGCAAACCGCGCTATCAAGCAGGGTGATTTCACTAACGAAGCTGCAGGTTAGGTCGATTGTCATCATCCATACCTCAGAGCATTCTAAAACTTAGAACAGACTTACACCAAACACCCGAAACCGGATAGAAAGAAACATTCATGAAGAAACGGGACAACATCTACGAGGCATTCCTCAGTGCGATCGACGAGGATCTCCGCGACATGTGCGAAATGAACGGAAAGGTAGAACGGTCTCTTCCGTGTCCGTACTGCGGCGAGAAGAACGTCGAGCGCCTGGCCAAATCGCTCGTTGGCGTGCTGGAAGAGCGCTCGCCCGATATTCCCGGGCTGGTGCCCGAGCAGTATCGAGCCGATGTACACGAGGCCCGCGAACTTTTGACTGCCGCGACACTCGCTTTGCTGCCACTGTATTTTCCCCCGCGCGATAGCCGCATAGGCAGTGTAGCGACTGCGGTGAGTATGTTTAGGCACGGGCGTACTGCGGGCTTTAAATCGGCTGGTGTTCTCTTGTTCGAGGAAGTTGCGACAGGGATGAAGTACAGCACCAAGCAGGGTGCCTATATCCCGTCCTCCTTCGTGCGCCATACCGATGGCAGAAAGCCATGCGACCGGCTGCACCGCGATGGATCGCGTGGCTTTACGGCGGATGAAGATGATGCCGTCATGTTTTATAAGCGCTACCTCAAGGTGCAGCGACGCGTGTTCGATACGAGTCCGCGTTTCAACTTTGAGTTATGCGTCAAACGCCCGTTTGAGGCACTTTTGGACGAACGACACACTTTTTATTACATGGAGGAAAAGATGGAAATCGATTTGACCAACAAAGTACACGGACTCGAAAATCGCTATCTCCTCAATATCAAGCATCATAAAGATTACGACCTGCTTGACAAGCTGATGATCCATGCACTGCTTGCGTACCTGGGCGACACAACGGTCTCAACTGCTGCTCGCGAGAGTTATCTGGCGCAGGCCGAGCGCCTGATCGGTCACGCGACCAAGTCGCCGCACTCGGCACAGCTCAATGAGGACGACGGCGACGATCGCATTGCTTAACAACCACTAACGCCACGGACAAGAAAGGGGTCACGCCATGCCAGTCATCAAGATGTACGGCTACGAGGCCGCGCAGCAAACGGAGTATCAGACCAAGAAGTGGGCGACTAAGGAGGAGATGCGGGCGCTGTCGTCCGGCGATGAGCAGCGCGACGTGATCCTGGCGCAGGGTGCCACGGTGGCGTTCTACGAGGACGACAAGCATTGGGAGACGAGTGTGTCCAACAATGTTTTTGCCTTTGGAGGTACCGGCAGCGGCAAAACGGCGAGTTTCATTTTGCCCAACCTGCTCAATCACCACGAATGCTGTTATGTGGTCACAGACACCAAGGGTGAGCTGCTGCGCCGTACGGGGAAAGGCTTTGAAGAGGACGGCTACGAGGTAACGGTTCTCGATACTGTTAATCCCGAGCAGTCGGCCGGATACGACCCTCTGCGTTACGTGATGGATGTCGAGGATATCCCCACCACAGTGGCGGCAATCATGGAGGGGGTCGATCCTGACGGCCGTAGCCTTAGGTATGATCCGTTCTGGAATAACGCGAGCGACCTGCTGCTTCGAGCGATTGTTGGAATCCTGTTCCTCCTGGAGACCCTTGCCGGCACCCTTACGCCGGGTGAGGACCCCAATGCCCCGCGCCGCTACCTTAAGATGAACAACGTCTTTAAACTGGCTGCGCTCATCAAGGTTACGGGAGATGGTGAGGGGCGATTCCCGTTGGACTACCTTGTAGAAGAGGTGGAGTCCAGGGAGTTTCTCGATAAGTTTGGTGCGGAGAACGCTGATCTGTATGGCGTTGAGCAGTATCGCGATTTTCGAGGTGCGGCAGATAGGACGCTTAAGAGTATTCTGATCACGCTCAATGCAACTATCTCGCGGCTTAAGACGCCTCAGCTCATGCGCGTTTTTGAGAATGACGAGATGCGTCTTGATCGTATTGACGAGGGCAAGCGCATGATCGATCTTAAGGTGAGCGACAACGATTCGGCTAATGCATGGCTTGCGAACGTTGCCCTTAAGCAGCTGTTTAACCTTGCCCAGCGCCGTGCCGATGCCAGCCCCAGCGGCCATTTTCAGCGTCGCGTGCAGTTTGTGCTCGATGAGTTTCCCAATGTGGGCCGCATCCCCGATTTTGAGCGCAGCATTGCGACTGTGCGCAGTCGCGGCATTAGCTTTTTGATGTGTGCGCAATCGCTGAGCCAGCTCGATGTCGTGTACGGCAAATCCACGGCGCTTACCATCCTCGATAACTGCGATAGTTTGGTCTATATGGGCGGCGGCAGCAACATCGCGACGCAGAACTACATAAGCGAACTGTGTGGCGAGTCGGTTTTGGGCACCAAGTACGTGGGCGCCGAGCGCACTGCCGTAGATGTGCGCGGTTGCGTGATGACCCCAGGCGAGGTTGGGCTTATGCCCCGCACCGATTGCCTGGTCAAGGTGACCGGCATGCGTCCCTTCCGCGCCAAGAAGTACTTTTGCGCCGATCACCCCAATGCTGCCAAGTGGCTGAGGGATTAGCCCTTGCAGCTTTGTGTACCCCATCTTGCATGTTTTGTCGCACGGCTTCCGTTAGTCGTAAGCCGTGCGGTCCAGTTTTTGCCTCCTTACCGATTCCGTTTAGAAGGGAATTGCCATGCCCGTTATGTATCGTGAGCCCAGCATCATAAAGAAGTCCAAGGACGGCCGTGTTGCCGCTGTCGATATGGCAAGCGAACTGCTCAACAGCCGTGTGCTGCTGCTGGAGGGCGAGGTCAACGATGCGACCTGCAACGGCCTTATTAAGTCCATGCTGGTGCTGGAGCATCAAAGTGCGACCGAGCCCATCACCCTCATCATCAACAGCCCGGGCGGCAGCGTCACGGCGGGGCTGGCGCTCATCGACACCATGCAGTCGCTCGATTGCCCCGTGATCACGGTGGGCGAGGGCGTCGTGGCCTCGATGGCCGCGGTGATCTTGGCCTGCGGCGACCACCGTCAGGTGTACCGCCACACGCAGGTGCTCATCCACCAACTGATGGGCGGCACGGGCATGGCGCAGCAGACCGATATCGAGATCGTGGCCCAGCATACAGCGGCCATGCGCGCCGAGCTGGACGAGCTGCTGGCCGAGCATGGCAACCTGAGCGCCCAGGAGTTCCACGAGCTCACCGAGCGCGACTGCTGGTGCAACGCCAGGCGCGCTCTGGAGCTGGGCCTGGTGGACGAGGTGATTGCGCCCAGCAAGAAGGCGCTCTAGCGGGGCGCATGCCTTACAAGTACGTTGTGCAGGGCGAACAAGTGCGTAAATTCACAGCCAGAAAGAGGTTGAACATGAACAGGATTTGGGACGTCGATGGCATTGAGTGGGAAGACCTGCCCACCGTGAGCGACCTGCTGTGCGCTGCGGACACAAAGATCCTGGCGCGTAAGGTTGCCCTTCGATACGGCGGCAAGCCGGACGGCCGCGGCCGTGGCGATAGCGAACGCAGCCTAAAGCGCGCCCGCCGCAAGGTCAAAAAGCTGCGGAAGATAGATCCCGAGCCCAGCGACAAGATCATCCTGTTGCCCAAGCATGTCATCAATCGTCGCGATGCGGGCCACGGTTTTGGCTATTACGACGTGGAGCCGTGCATCTTTATGCGCGACGGCGTGCAAAGGCTGGGGGAGGACGCACTCGCCAATGTGCTTCCGTGGGAATTGATCCTGATGGATGATGAGTCCGCGAGCGAAATGCTGGGCTTTCGCGTATGGCTCGAAGGCGAGTGGGATCTATGCGAACGTTATCGCTTTTTGGCCGTGGTGTGTGTTCGCATGCTGAACAACATCCGGGCGCAAAAGGAGCTGCGCAAGTTCCTCGAGCAGGGCGATGCGGCCTGCGATATGGACGAGGACGATGTAGTTGAGGACATTCGCCGCGACGTGCTGTATCCCGAGGAAGTAATTAACGCCAAACTCGGCGGCTATTGGGACGCGAGTTTGGGATTCAACCTGCCCTGGAAGGACGAGCATCGGCAGACTTGCACGCGGATTGACAGGGCTATCGATGACCTGTTTGCCGAGGAAACGAAGCGCTGCGCTGCGGAGCTTGGGAAGAAGCTCGAGCGCGGGTATGAGGAGCGCGGGGAGTTACTGAACGGGATGTCCATGTGAACGGTTGCCGACGGTCCGATAAAAATCTGTCCGGACGAAATGATAGAACGATAGCGTAAATAGCATCTGCACTTTAAGGAGTTAACAATGGGAATCGCCTATAAGGAACTGTTTCGTGTAAACCGTCCTATCTGTGGGCCTGGACCAGGAGGTTTCTTCATTAAAAGATTCAAGGAAGGCGGCTACAGTGAGGCTGAATTGCTCGATTTAATTTCGGGAGTGGACTTTTCTCTTGGTGAAGTGGATGAGGACATTAGCCTGAAAAAGAAATGCGAAATAGTCGAACAGGCGGTGAGTGGGGTGCATTATACGAGTTGGGCCCCCAGCGTGATCAGCATGATCATCTCACTTACGGTCGGAGGGTGTCTGTCTGCATGGGCGGGCAACAATTCAATCGCTGCCGGGGTTTTCGTGACGCCATGCCTGATTGCCTTGGGAATATATGCATGGTTTCGTTTATGCTTTGAGCGAAATCAAACGGTACTGTTGGGTGCGCTGAACCACATAAAGACACTTCAGCCGTAGTTGCATGAAATCGCCGATCGCCTGCCGTGGGCCCTCGGGACCGCCCTCGCGGCGCCCTTCCCGCTCTTTCCGGACATGGCGTCCTCCGATCTCCCGGGGCCGGCCGACCCGGCCCTCAGGGTATCGGATTCCCAAATTCATCCGTACATGTACGGATGAATTTGGGAGGTGTTCGGATGAAGTTGATATTCAAGGGGTGCGGCAGTTGGCAGGAATCTCAAGCGCCCAACCGCCAATCTCCACATTTCTTTGCTAAACTAGCTTTGCGCGGGAAACCGTGCATAGTTCGGGAGCATGTCCCCCAACTGGATCTAGGTTCGGATGCCGTTGCCCGGACTATTGGTGAAGGTTGGGGGACTTCCTACTTTCCATAGCGCAAGAAGTCGTAGATGCGGACGCACTTCCGATAATGCGAATCTTTCAACAGAGCCCTCTTCTTGGCAGGGTCGTTTCCCACGTCAGCCAGTGCCCGCTTCAGCAACGCTTCCAAGTCGTCGACGTCCATCTCTTCCTCTGAAAGGCACGGGATGAACGCGAACGGGCTCTTTGGCGCGCATGCATTCGCAAGGCCCTTTATGCTCAGCGACCCTTCGAATCTGCGACGAGTCGCAGGCATCGATTTGCGGAACGTTTCGCTTCGATAGCTATCAATCGAGGTGAGCGTTGGGAGATAAGTCGCTATGTCCTTACCGACCTCTCCACCGAGTCCGCGCGTGTACTTGAAGACAGGCATGTTGTTGGGCCGTTGGCGCACGTACATGTTGAGGTAGTTCTCGACGATGAACTTTGGGTCATAGCGAAGGTTATCGAGCACGATGTCCTCGAAGATATCTTCAGGTGAAATCGGCTTTCCGATGCTACTTGGTGACACCGACAGGCCGATGACGATCTTCTGGTCCGGGTCAAGGTCGTTGAGGACATTGTCTATCCCTGAGACGATGATGTCGGAACTCGGGTCGATATGCTCCGCAAGCCTGAACACGCTGCCCCTCAACTCGCGGATAAATCGCGTGCTATACATTTTCCGGAAGCTGCGCATCGCATCGTAGATCGACTCGAAGTCATCCGTGGTGATCTTCGTCATCGAAAGCGTACGGCCACCGAAACTCATAGCAATCTCGCCAACAGAGGTGTCGGTTGCGTGCTGAACGAAGATGAGCCGCTTGCCCAGCCGTTTGAGCTTGTCATCTGGTAGGCATTCGCAGATGTCACCCAGTATCGACCTGATGTTCTCGTCTTGAATCGAATAACCGAGGAAGATGACGGGATACTCGACGAAGAGGGTGAGCAGCTTCGCCGAGAGATACTTCCTCTTCTGCGCGAACTCCGCATAGTCAGCGCTGGTCAGGACGATGCTTCCCGCCCTCGAGACTGAGCCATGGATCTTGTATATCTCCTGAGAGAAAGCCTGGTCAGAGAACAGGAGGTCGCTTTCTCCGACGTAGGTCGTGAAACCAGGGAATAGGGTCTCACACATACAGTCATAATTCGTGGTGATGATGCCGGCAACTTTTTCCCTGCCCGCCTTCGCCAGCTTCTCAGTTTCGGCGCTCTCGACGAGACGAGCTCTCGCGATCTTATCTGCGACGTAGATCTTCATGGGCGAAGCGTCCCCGGTAAGCTCGTCACTGTGATCTTCGCGGAAGGCAGCGAATTCATCCGATGCAAAGAGCTCGTGGTTTACTTCGCTTTCCATGAGCGTGGCAACGTACGGCAGTTCGGACTCGACCTCGCCGTTCTGGACAGCAATCTTCGCCTGGCTCTTGAAGCGCGCGAAGGCATATGGGTCGTCAAGCACCTCGGCGCAGATATCCGAAAGCAGCCCCTCCCATCCCGGCGTGCCGCAGTAACGACGGGAGAGGCCAGAGCCGATGAAGAGAAACGGATAACGCCCGGCATCATCAACAGCTTTGTGGATTATCGATTTGATTCTCTCGTCCATAATCTTTCCTCCTGTACCAATCGACATGCTCGTGAAATGTTATCCCACCAACTTCGGCGAGTGCGGGCTGAAAGCATCGTTGCCGTTCTGCCCGTCGACCAATCCGCACGCGAGATTCAGCGGCACAACTGCAGCGTTCTCGACCTCCACGCTAAGCACGTAGTGGAAGTCCGCCCCCTGGCTCCCACGATTCCGCTCGTAACCAATGGCGGCCAGCCGGTCGGCTAGTTCGTCTCTCGAAACCAGCTCGTTAGCCTTCACCTTGCAAAGCATGGGTTCAAGTTCGTAAGTGTTTGTCTCGCTGATTGCGTTCCTGTAGAAGCGGAAATGGGTCGTACGAAAGAGATCTTTATGATGGGAGTACACGTGCCCGTCCTTAATGGCGTAGAAGTAGAAAAGGAACTCACCGCCCTCGTTTAGCCTGCCGCTACTTTCAAGGAAGCGGTAAATTTGTGGCGCTACAACGGAGAGCCGATTACGCTTCCGAAGCGATTTGCCCCACGAGCTGAGTTTATTGAATACCACAACGATATGATATTTAAAGGGTAATTGGACTATCTCCCGACCAAACGAGGATTCGGATTGGCTTGCTGAAATGTGGCAGTGCCCTGTTCTAAGCAACGTATTTGCGATAGAGTCGCGCGGGAACGGTGCTCGGGGCCGTTGCACCAGTAGCAAATTACTTATATCGAGCGATGTGATGCTGCGATTTCGGAAATGCTTGCCTGGTTGCGGCGCCGACTTCGAAAAGCTGGTTTTTATTTCCATTACAGCTGAAACAGGCCGTCAAAATTCATGGAAGATCTTTTCGATAGTAATGGATGAACTGAGGAGGTTTGTCTGGAGGGTGGATCGAGGTTCAAGATTGTTGCGCTCTGAAACGTTTCAGCTGAGGTCGGAGAGCGATCGCATGAGTCGATTTATATTTCGGCAGCGTTGCATCCATAGAAGAGAGAGGGATGCGTATTCGTTTGGCAGCGAGGGCGTGAGTGGGCGGGAACTTCGTGGCGTACAGCAATAAGGCTATACCTAAAAGCCTTTGTGTTGAACGGGTTTTCGCGGGAGCGGAGGGTGCGTGCCGCGAGGGACGGTCCGCGGCACGACCGACCCGGCGCGGCATCCGGAGCGGACGCGGATGCGGCGCGGACGGCCTCTGACGGGCGAGCATGCGACAGTGGTTGCCCTGCTGGGCGGCAATAAGCTCGAATCGAGCACGAGCGATTCTTGTCCGGGCGAAGCGTTACAACTGGATTTGTTCTGTTGCCGACTGATCTTGAAGCATGTTGGAAGAAACGGAATTATAATTATTTATTTGTCTGTATCTATCGAAATGGAGACCGAGCGCGTGGAAAACGAGAGGAACATAACGGCAGTTGACCTTTTCGCCGGCTGCGGCGGAATGTCCCTCGGCTTCGAAAAGGCTGGCGTCAATGTTGTGGCTGCCTACGACAATTGGGACGCTGCCATTGATGTCTATCGCGCTAACTTCCAGCATCCTGTTTTCAAAAGGGATCTCTCCGACGTTTCCGTATCCGAGGAAGTTGCCGGCTTCGCTCCGGATATCATCATCGGCGGGCCTCCTTGTCAGGATTTCTCGCAGGCCGGCAAGAGATCCGAGGATGGTGGGCGCGCAATCCTCTCTGTTAGATATGCCGAGATCATCGCGAGGTGCAAGCCTCGCTTCATCGTTATGGAGAACGTCCCACGCGTTCGAACGAGCAAATCCATGGAAGCGATTCGGGCCACCCTCAAAGCGCAGGGTTATGGCTTGAGTGGGCGAGTGATGGATGCAAGCCTGTGCGGGGTCCCCCAAGCTCGCAAGAGATACTTCTTGATCGGATGCCTTGGGGCGCCCGACGGGTTCCTCGACCCATATCTTGAGAAGGGCCTTTCTGACCATCAGATGACAATTCGTGAGTATCTCGGTAACGAGCTTGGAATTGATTACTACTTCAGAATTCCGCGAAGCTACACGAGGCGGGCCATCTTCAGCATCGACGAGCCCTCGGTCACTATTCGTGGTGTGGACAGGCCGATACCGCCGAACTACAAGCTTCACCCCAACGACGCGGCGGACCTCAGTCAAGCCCGGTGCTTGACTCCAAAGGAACGCAGTAGGATTCAGACTTTCCCGGAGTCTTTCAAGTTCTTTGGGAGTAAGACGGATATCAACCAGATGGTGGGCAACGCCGTACCGGTAAACCTTGCCACCTACGTTGCACGAGCGCTACTAGAGTACAGGAGGGATGTGAGCGATGGACTGCGTTGATCTTTTCTCGGGATGCGGCGGTATGTCGCTCGGATTCCAGAATGCGGGCTTCAACATAAAGGCGGCGTTTGATAACTGGCAGGCGGCTGTCGACATCTATTCGGCAAACTTCGACCACCCGGCATTCAAATACGATCTTTACGATGCGGAAGCGGTCCCGAAAATTGAAGAGTATTCGCCGTCGATGATAATCGGTGGCCCCCCTTGCCAGGACTTCTCCATTGCGGGCGCCAGACAGCGCGGCAAAAGGGCCAATCTCACCATCCGATATGCTGAGATAGTTCGGGACGTCAGACCCGAGTGGTTCGTCATGGAGAATGTTTACAATATCGAGCGGATGGACGTCCTGCCCGAGGCGCTGGAAATATTCCGCAATGCTGGATACGGTCTCACGAGGCGCGTCCTCAACGCCAGTCTATGTGGTGTGCCTCAGATTCGCAGGCGCTTTATCCTTGTCGGTCATCTTGGTGATAAAGATGACTTTCTCGGCGAACTCTTGGATTCAAGGCTGAGCGACAAGCAGATGACCGTCAGGGATTACCTTGGCGATTCGCTCGGCACGCAATACTTCTACATGCATCCACGCAACTTCCAGCGTAGGGGCGTCTTCACGATTGACGAGCCAGCGGTAACGGTACGAGGCACCAACCGTCCGATACCGCCAGCATATAAGAGGCATCATGCCGACAAGGCTGATATTTCTGAAGGTGTGAGAGCCTTAACATACAAGGAGCGCAGCTATCTGCAAACCTTCCCCGAAGAGTTTGAGTTTGTCGGGTCCAAGACAGACATTGAGCAGGCGATTGGCAATGCCGTGCCAGTTAAGCTTGCTGAGTACGTTGCTAGATGCATAGCTGACTATGCAGCAGATTAATTGTGGTGGTTGCCATGTCCTTTGTCGATGAATGGAATTTGAGCTATCCCATTCCGAATTCTATATATAGCGAGAATACGCTATCCGTTCGCGGGAGAACAGTTGGACAAGGTGGTGCTGGACAGTACGAACTCAAAGGTTCAGGCTCTCTTGCAAACGGGGATACGCTGACTGCAGTTGACATTATCGGACACGCAATCATCTTGGAAGTAGTCGTACCCTCTACTGGGCAAGTTGTCTCCCTTGGCACGCGTTATCCCGTTGCAAAAAAAGGCGGAAAAGTACGTGTGCAAATACAAGGAGACGGGGCAAAGCGTCCAAATGTCGGCAACTTGTTTGCCGCACTGCTGTTGTTGCCAGTGACGGGCAAAGTAAACGATTCATCGCCGTTGCAAGAGGACGGTTTTGCGGAAAGGACATTCTGGATGGATGCAGCCGAAGTAAAGCCTGTGGGCGTCTCCGAAGATGCATATATCTTGGAGCTAACGAAACTCTTCTTCGCCACTGGAAGCAGATACAAAGACGGGCAGTTTTCGGGTGCGATAGATTACGACTACAAGTCGAGAATTGACGATCTTATTGCCCTTTGCAATCGCGGATGCAAGATGAGGGCTGGTAGCCTGACCACGGCATTCAAGTATTTCGCTGACGTTTACGCAGGGAAACTTGAGTTTGATTACAGCGTGGCTGAGTTCATGCGAAACCTCATAGCGAGCCAATTGATTGCCGAAGAGGGCATCGACTACGAACAAGGCGATGACGTGCTGCCCGCAATGCATCAACTAATCGACCTTGCTGCAAAGAATTCATCGAAAGCATCAAGCAGAGAGAAGAGGACTTTTCAGCTAAACAACCTTCCAGCTGAATTTAAAACCGACTTCTCCAGGCGCTACATCACGTCACTACTGGCAAAGCCCTTTGTCATCCTTGCTGGCAACAGCGGAACAGGCAAGACGCGGATTTCCAAGCGTTTTGCAAAGTACCTTGAGGTCTTGGATGAAGACGGGGAGCCAAACTGGTTGCTCGTCCCGGTCGGTGCCGACTGGACCGACAACACCAAGGTGCTGGGCTTCTTCAACCCGATTGCAGACGGCGGCAAAGGCGCGTACGAAGAGACCGGCATACTGAGACTCATCGAACGGGCCAACGCTAACCCCGAGGTTCCGTATTTCCTCATCCTCGACGAGATGAACCTGAGCCATGTCGAGCGGTATTTCTCAGACTTCCTCAGCCACATGGAGACCATCGGCGAGGATAACCTCATCGTGCTTGATGGGTACGGCGATGGCGGTGCTGGCAGGCTGCCCTATCCGCAGAACCTGTTCGTTGTCGGCACCGTGAACATCGATGAGACCACTTACATGTTTAGCCCCAAGGTGCTCGACAGGGCAAACGTCATAGAGTTCAAGCCGTCGAAGGCCGAAGTCCTCGCAGGGTTCAAAGCCATCGAGGATGCGCCGGACGTTGCCGTCGCAGCTTCCGGCGTCCCCCAGGCTTTTCTGCGTCTCGCCAAGGACATATGGGAGGGAGCCAATTACATCAGCGAAGATGATGCTAACGCCATCTTCGAGAAGTTCGGCAAGCTGTATGAAGAGCTGGAGAAATGCGGCTATGAGTTTGCCTTCCGCACCGTGCGCGAAGTGCGAATGTACGTTAATGCCGCGCACGAGCTTGACGGCGAGAACTACGAACTCGAGCGTTCTGTCGATGAGCAGATTGTCCAGAAGGTGCTGCCGAAGCTCCATGGTAACAAGCGTGAGATCGGCAATCTGCTTAAAAGCCTGAAAGACATATGCGATGGCGAGCTGAGCTCCGTTAAGATAAGCCAGATGGCAGCGAAACTCGATAACGTGCAGTATGCGAGCTTCATCTAGCCTATGGACGGCAGCATCGGCGCAATCCGCTTTGCAGCGGATGGAAGAACAATAGCCAGGCTCTACCAGAGCGGTGCGCATGACCGAGTCGATTGGGACGAGGAACAGCAGACCGGGCTAACCGGGCTGACGTGTTTCGGTCTCAAGCCGGAAGCATCCCAGAATGGCGCTGGTTCAACACCAGCCTTCGCCGTCAAGGACGGTCTTGACGGGAGTCCCACGCTTCGAATCAACGAAACCACATGTTATGTGCTCGAATACGAGCGGACCCCTGATGGTGGCCTGCATCCTCGCGCCTCGTTCCAAAACGAAGGCAAGAATATCAGGTGCGACAGAAACGGCAATAGTGTCACCTTCCAGTTCGTGAACTATCTCGGGCGTTCGAGGATTCGATTCGGCGAGGAAGCTGATGCGCCGATGCTACAGTTCGAAGTCGTCCCGCTCAAGATTGGCTATGAAGACGATTACATCGAGCTCACCGAGGAGCTTGCCGCAAGGTGCGCTGCGCTGCTCCTTGACTACTCGGGCTCCACGTCGAACGTTTACAAGCAAGCCGACGAGAATCGCGAGACGCTGCTTGAGCAGTTCGTCTTCCTGCGGCAGTTCTGCTACGAACCGAACCTCCAAGCCCTCTTCGAGGCGATAAAGAGGAACCCTGATAGGACGCTGGATCACGAGGACGAGCTGCGGTCGGTTGGGGCTGGCATGCCGTCCCGGAGGTTTTATACGAACCCCTTCTCGAACAGCCGGATGTGGACGCGCTTGAACTGCGGCGGCGATGCGGGAGGCGTCTACCTCCCCCAGATGGTCAGCGTCACGCGCAAGTACGACCTGCTCGACACGCCCGCCAATCGGTTTGTGAAATTTGCCCTGCATGAGATTGACCGGATCTGCACCTCTCTGATGACTGTCCTGGATGCCGAGAAGGGCGATACTCGGCAGACGGAGTGTTATCGCGAAGCCGCCGCGCTGCACGCCATGCTGGATACGATACTCAGCGACGCCTTCTTCGACGATGTCGGCACCCTGCAGATGATGCCTCAGAACAACCAGGTGTTGCAGAAGCGCGAGGGATACTCGCAGATCTTCTTCGCATATTCCATGCTCGATATGGCGCTGCAGCTCGACTGGAAGGGCAAGGATGACATCTACGAGGGCGAATCGAAGAATGTGGCCCTCCTCTACGAGTACTGGATCTTCTTTGAGCTGTACGACATCGTAAGGGGGATCGAGGGGTGCGAGCCGATAAGCACCGATGACCACCCATTTATCGGGACGAATCCCGACGGTGGGCTGTCAATATCCCTCAAGCAGGGCGTACGCTCCTGCCAGTCATTCCAGATTGCGCAGTGCGGCGCGAAGGTAAACCTCTACTACAACCGCACCTTCTCGCCCCGTGACTTTCATGCCACTCGTTACGAGGGTTCGTACTCGAGACCGTTCAGACCCGACTACACGCTCGCGATATTCCCGGATGCTTATACAAACGAGCGAGCCGCAGTGCAAGATGGAGCTGTTGCATTCGTCCACTTCGACGCCAAGTACCGCATCACCGACTTGACGGGGCTTGTCGGCAAGGATGTGGGCACCGAGGAGGCAGAGCGCGAGGAACTTAACGAGGAGAAGGCGGCCTCCACCACGAACACCTACAAGCGCGGCGACCTGCTGAAGATGCACACGTACAACGACGCGATACGGCGCACGGTTGGCAGCTACGTGCTTTATCCGGGGTCGGGCGAAACGGGCGAGAAGGGCCAATTCCGGCTCTTCGAGGAGATTTTGCCGGGTGTCGGCGCTTTCGCCATGAAGCCGAGCATCAGCAGGACGGCAGAGAATGCGTTGCGCGATTTCATAGAGAAGGTCATCGGCGAGAACACGGCAAGCAATACGCGGCTGAACCGGCTGAGCTACTTCACCGAAATGGTTGTGGCTGAGCCTCCAAGCGCGGGCAAGACGGATAGCGACTCCTACGGGCATGGTGGCGAATCGTTCGTGATTGGCTACATTCGAGGGGACTCTCCCGATGACTACTATCACTTTCTCGAAAGCAGCGGCAGGCTCCGCAAGGGCGGGCGCTTTCTCTTCTACTTCTATGCCATTAAGGACGGGCATGTCTACTCGCACCATAAGGATCTCTTCCGCACGTCGTGGTTCCGCTTCTATCGGAACGCCATAAGCCAGACGAACACCTACGAGATCGAGCCTGTGGCGTGTCGCATAACCTCGAATGAGCTGGTTTCGAGGGACGAGCTGGCCGACCGCCTGGCCGACCTTGGCTACGTGCGGGATCGTGGGAATCAGGGTGCCGACTTCTACTATGTCCTGTCCGTGCGGGTGGAAGATGACGCGGCAGAACCCTTAAGCCTGGGGCGCAGGGCGGTGGATGAACAGAACGGCAACGATGCGTTCAGCCCCCACTCGCCAAAGATTGTTGGGTGATCATCTGGTCATTTTCAGAGTAGCGGTAACACCTACGGGCGCGCGAGGGGCAACGCATGAGGCCAATCGTCTACAACGGGGTTGACCTGTCGGGCGTGTGCTCTGCCGAGGTCATCGAGAAAGTTGCCCTGCCCGTGGAGGCGGAGACCCTGGCGGTGCCGAGGCGTGCCGGCGCACTGCTGGTGGCGGGGCGGCTGTCCCCCAGGCTAGTGCGGGCGCGGCTGTTCATGGACACCCGCCCGCGCCTTCAGGACGATGTTCGGCGACAGGGACGACGCAGCGGCGCTGCCACGTCGCGCAGGTAGCGGAGGAGGGTTGCTCCCAATGGCCCGCGGCGTCCGCGCCCCGGTGCCACCCCGTGACCGGCGGCTTCGCTCGAAGCCGCTACATCAGGCTCGTTCCCGCTTTTCCGGGTCATATCCCTTCGTATACACGGTAAAGCTAAGGCTATCTATCGTGCCGGTGCTGTAGACGCATGCGTCGGGCGCGCTCCGTGTGCCTTGGGCGGTCGGGTCGGTCGAGACACAATCGTCCCTATCTATTCCAAGCAATGGAATGGGCTTTGCCACCTGGTCGGCGCTATTAATTTGCGCAATGATCTCCAACAACTCGTATAACTTGATAAGCCATGAGCTGTATGGGTGCTCGCCGGGTCCCTTGTGCTTCAGCGTGCACTTTGATTGCGGGCTTTCGGCGAGCTGGCTCAAGCGTTCAAAAAGCGCCGGGTACTCGGCTTCGGGAAACTCGACTTGTACATACTGTATGCCATTGAGGATGAATCCGTACCACAGTACGGGGTATGGAAAACCGTTCCTATCTGGTCGCCTGATTTTTGTCCTGCAATTGGGCTGGTTGACGATAGACAGCCATGCCGCATAGAGCTCGTCGGAAATTAGGTCGCTCGCTTGGTATGTTGGGCCAAGACCATCGAGAACAAAATTGCCAAGGCTGTCAAAATAGTGGGCACAATCCGTTAAACCCTTTTCGTATGCCGTGTCGGCTTTTCTCCGTATATTGAGTGCGACGTCGCGGGGTGATTTGCGACCAAGATGTTTTTTGGCGTTGTGCCGCGGGTTGCAATAGAGCTTGGTCGCCGCGTTATATCGATCGCAGTACTTGCTGTTAGGGCCGGTCGGAAAAAAGAGCGAACCACAGGTTTGGCATGTTATCGGCATAATGCCGCACAGCAGCAGCTCGTGGAGGATGCGGGCATAAAGGCTTGCAAAGGAACATTCCTCTTCGGTGAAGTAAAGCTCTCCTGCCTTTGCAATAACAGCTTGAAGCCTTACGAGCCTATTGAGGTTTTCCTGGTCGTTAAGCTCTGCATACGTATGGAAGTCTCCATTTGCGTAGATTTGGTTCTCGCGCATAGCCTCGAGATAGTTCTTGCGAAACGCCTGCATAAAGGGGGCGCTATTCATGCGTTTTATATCGCTCAAATGTTCTTCGAGCTTTTGAGCCGTTTCGTTTCCGGGCAAGTGCTTTTTGGCTGCGTATGCAAAAGCGTCGCCAAAGCGGATGATTGCCGGCAGCTGATTATCGAATAATCGAAATTGTCGCGGGTCGCTTGTTTTGATGGCGGCTGGGAAAAACTCTTCGTTTTGCGCGAGCAGGCTAGGTGCCTCGGTGTTTTTAAGCAGCGGGGCAAGCTCCAGACATTCCTGATAAAAAACAATGAGAAGCGCTCGAAAGAGATCGGTATTGGTGCAAACGCAAGCTGTTTCTATCTGCGAGTTGACCTTTGGATAGTTGTCTCTTGGATTGTCGCGTTTATACGGCGCCGGTTCTGTTAGCCCGGTCTTGCCGTTGGTAGTTGTAATGTCCATGTCGTTCGACACGAGCTTGAGATAGGAGCTGAAGAGGGACGCCATTTCTTGCTTATTGAGTTGGGCCGATGTCGTGATCACCGCGCGGTACAGGCGGTTGATTTCGTTGCACTCAATAGCGTTGTTGTTCATCCAGCAGCTGTAATAGCGATAGTCGGGAATCGCTGTGATGTTCATGACACACTGCCTGCAGACATTTTCAAGGAGATACCTGGCCATGCCAGATATCTCTCCGTGTGCATGGCGCGTAATGGCTTTATCGAATATCGGAGCAAAGAAATCGAGGTCGCGTTCCTTTTGTTTTTGAAGGTTGACTTCGATTTCGGCTTCGTTCAATTCTGCTTGCGCGGACTCTTGGTCGGAATCGTCTGGATCGAGCCAGTCGTCATGGTCTGGTTCGGCTGCGTAGTCCATCGAAGCGTGTTGCGCATCGTGAGGAGCAGGGGGCTGACGAATGGCGTTCTGCAAATCGATGTAAAAGCGCAATTTTGCTCGCTCACGAAAGTGGCCCCCAATCTCGTTGAAAAGCGAGCTTAAGTCGACGCGTAATAGGTCGTTGGCTACGGAGACGAGATTCCATGCGCTTGCATTGCCGGTTGCGTTTCCGTCATCGGCGCAATCAATCTCTGGCGTTCTGTTAAGAAGAAGCATGCGGGGATTGACGGGAGAGCGAAGAAAGCCAGCCTCGAAACCCCAGCTAAACGGCTCTTTTTCGGAATCAAGCATTAATGCTCCAAACAGCCAAAATTTAAAACCCGATAAAAGTCATATTACGCGGCTGTTTGCGGCTGTTCAATGGAATCAAGCGAAAAGGCTTAAAACCAGGGAGGCCGTTATGTCCGATTGCATCAAGCTCAACAAAGGAAACATCGATGTATGCGAGCGCGAGGTTATCGTTCTTCGCGAGATCATCGCTGCCGCCATGGGTCGTTTGCACCAGATGCGCAAGCAGTGCGAGCGCGGCTATGTGTCTTCGGAGGATTTCGAGAATGCGTTGGATGCGTACGGAGTAATCAGTGAGCGAGTCGATGAGCTTGACCAGCTTGGTTTCGAGTTCAGATGGTCGTCAGTCCCCGATGCCGGAATCGATGAGAACGACGGGCTCGAATGGATCGAGGACGACAACCCTCCGCGTGAGCGCGGTTTTGATATTGCTTGTTAATGTGACCGAACGGTTGATTGGAGACAAAATGTATCCGTACTACGAATGTGACAACTATCCCATGAGCATTACAGATGATGACGGCCCGTTTCTGATCATGGAGGCGAGGCTGTCTGGCGACGACGAGCTCAATGATGATTTTAGGAAAGGCGCCAGTTATAGATGCTCGTGTGCGACTGTTTCTGCGGCGATTGATCTTTGCAGGTCGATGACGGACGGCGATGCCGATCCTTGGTATGAAAGTTGGGAGAAGGCGGTTGAGCGTTATCCGCTCGAGAAATGCGAGGATGCGACAACGCTGTATTGGATCGAGCCGACCGATCCGCACAAGGCGCTGTGCGCCCTCCAACCCCATTGCGATCTTGAGCCATACGTGGCTGAGGCAATTGGCGCAGTTGACACGTATCTACTGGAGTGCGCGGACTATCCCTTTACGGTCGATCATTTAGATCTAAAGGACGTTGACGTCCTGCTCAGCGCTGCTTGGGGATTGGCTCGAGTCCTCGAAGAAACTTGGGGCACTTGCGACCCTGATGATGTTTTGGAAAAGATCGAGGATGCTACGTACAGTGCGTATATAACGGTTAAGGACCTGATCGCGGGCGAAGAGGCGGCCAAAGCCAGCGCAAAGTCCGATGACAATCTTTAGCCACCGCACTGAACGGCGCGACCGATCGGAAGGCTGCCGGGAAAAGCTTTAGCAAGCGCCCCGACCAGGTTCAGGAGTCTGCCGCCGATGCATCCCTGATGCGTGTCGCCCTTGCAGTGATCGATGCCAAAGAGCGCGAGGCGTTGGAGTGCGATCTTAAGAAACTGCTCGCTTCGTGCGAGTAGTCGCTGACTGCTCCTCTTTCCTTTCTTTCTTCTCTCAAGCGGCATGGACGCCGCCGCCTTGACCGCCCAGCGCGAGTTTTGTCCGCACGGGATGGTATCAAACACGTGTAACAACTAAATCGGAGGTTTGACCATGGCTATGTGGGATCTCAACTGCCAATCGAATCCGTCGTCTGCGGACGACAAGGAGCTCGCTCCCTATCTTGCACGTCAAAAGGCGATGCGCGAGTTTTTTGAGCGTGCGCTGTTTGCCCCCAAGGATCAGGGCAACAATGGCCTGTACTTTTTGGGCGCCACGACGGGCTCGGGTAAAAACTATACGGCCGAGCAGGTCACAGCCGACCTCATCGCCGGTGGCTGGGACGATTCGGGCTGTTTTAACAAGTGCCCGGGCCGTCGTTACCTGGTGTTTGTGGTGCCGGGTAAGGACAACCGCGACAACTACGTTGCGAGCGTGCGCAAATTGCTGGTTGAACAGGGCATGGATGGCGATGCCGCGCAGCGCATGGTGTTCGATCTTCCGCGTGCGGGCGATAACATCCTGCATTGGATTGAGACTACGCGCGGTAAGGGCGCCGTGGGCGTGCGCGACATTCCGTGTCCCATCGAGGCGGACGACGAGAGCTCTCATCGCATCATTAAGCGAGCGTGGGGCAACGCGATGGAGATCGCCGATGACCTTTTGGGCATCCTTGACACTCGAAATCGTCTGGGAGGTGTTGCAGACCGTTTGACCCCCGCCCTTCGCGACAAGCTATCGTCGGCGGATGCGAGCTTGCGTTGGGCTGTGAGCCACGAGCTCAAAAACATCACGCGCGGCATGGAGGTGATCCCCCAGATTTGGCCGTCTGCCCTGCTCAATGACGAGAGCATACCGCATGTGATTGCCCTGAGGCCGCAAAAGCTCATCAATAGGATCGATACAGTGACCGGTGCAGGCGTTGTGCTCTTTAACGCAATGGCTGCCGAGAAGGGCCTGTTTATCTTTGATGAAATCGACCACATGAAGGCCGACATACTGTCGACGCTGACAGACGATCCCGTGACGTTTCAACCGGACGAAGTATTGCGTATCCTCGATCGTCATTTTAACGGCGGTGTGGTGGACCCCTTGCTACTGGGGAATCGAGATCAATGGATGGCGGTCTATACGCACGCTTCCACGTCGGGCGATCACAAAGGGTCAAACGCCGAGAGGAACAGGGTTTCGCGGGCGAGCGTAGAGGAAGATGCCGAAGAAATCGCCAAGGATGCCAAGAAAATTCAAAAGGCACTCGCCTCTTGTATTAAGGACATGAAACTGCGTCCGCCTTTTGCGCTGTCTGACGAGGCGAAAGAAGAGCAGCTCTCCGGTCGACATCTGTTTGGCAGCGACGATATTTCGGTGGGCGACAACTCGGCGAATCCGTTGCGCTTCAAACTCAATGAGGGCGGTACTCGCAATATGATTATCACTCGCGGAGGGAGTGGGCAGCAAACCGTCAGCAAGGCGGTGCGTCGTGCACGCGGTCTGGTCAGGATGGTGGTGGGTCATCTCGCCCGTTGCGCCACGCTTATGGACAAGCTGTACTACGGCAGCATTTCGTACAAGGACGACCTTTCGCGCAAGAACATCATCGATGCCCTGGGCATTAGGAACAACCAGACCAGCGAGAAGTATTTTTGGGATTCGTTGATGCTGGCGCTGTTCTTTAAAGATCGCAAGAATGACGAGATCGATGCCGCCGACGACTCGATGTATGCGCGTGGTGTCGATTATCTAGTGATGGAAACCACCATCGAGCACATGTTTACCACGTACCTAACCAGCCACGGCATTGAGCGCATGCCCGAGGCCTACCTTGCCTCCATTGCCGCCAAAGCGCCTTGCGTGTGCATGAGCGCAACATGGAGTGCGCCGACCGTCAAAAACTTCAACCTCGATTACCTTGACGAGGTTCATGGCGTGGTTCGCAAGGACGCTTGGATTGGCGAGCTCAACCAGGAAATCGTGCGACAGACTAAGCTGTTTAACAAACAGGCTGCGAAGGAGTACGACGTCGATATTGCCTGGGTGGATGAGTCCAAGGAAATTGCCGGCATGGTCGCGCTGGCAGGCGGCGCCTTTGGCGGCATCATTGTGTCGCCCGACGAGGTGTACGAGCGCGCGATGCGGTTCTTTGACGGGATTGGCGTGAGTGAGGGACTTGCGGTGCGCTTGCGCTTAAAGATTGCTGACAGGGTGGGCGTGAGCGACGCCAAGAGCATCGAGTTTGAGCTGAAGCGCCTGAGCAAGACGCTTGTTGCCGTGAGTACTTGGGCCCGTGGTGTGGCGCGTAACGAGCAACGGGCGGGAGCCGTTTTTACCACGCGCCACATGGGAAACCATGGCGAATTCAATAGTCTGGCGCTGGATCTTGCGCGCGAGATTGTCGCGGAGCTGGTGATTAGAAACATCAAGTGCCCCGAGATGTCGTACGAGAAATCGCTTGAGGCCGCCAAGGACATGGTGCCGTGCTTTAACGCTGCGGAATGGGATGCAGGTTGGCGTGGCGCTCAAAAACGTCTCGAGCTGGGCCAGCCGACCCTGATGTTTATCAATCTTCCGGCCGGTGGCTTTTCCAAGAATCTCAAATACAAGGTGCCGGAGAATCTGTGCGACATGGTTCATCAGGTCGATTGCGGCTTTGAAAATGCCGACCGTCGCCCCAAGATGGATCTTGATTTCTTATATATCGAGTCGCCCACAAGTCGTTTGACCTGGGGAGTGGAGATCAACTCAAATAAGTTTGTCCAGCAGGCGCTACTTGGCGTGGTGGAGCAGGAGGAACTGGTAGCGCGCGGCGAGGTTCCGTTTACTCAAAAGCGCCGGAACGTACGGATGCTTCTATCTGGCGTTAATAAGAGCCTGCCGGTGCGCGACACCCTCTCTTATCAGGTCGAAGGCGCTCGCATTGTGGCACAGGCTGTGGGTCGCCTGATGCGCACGAGTGTAAAGATGCCTTGCGTGCAGGTGCTGCTCGACCGCGAGATTGCGAACGATTGCAACTTTTCGTTCTTGCATGATTTGCCGATGGGCTACGAGCTTGAGCAGGTGGTTGGTGCCTGCGCCGCTGCCAACAACCATATGACGGACAACAAGGAACACGCTGCCGTTAAGCAGCAGAACCTTGCCGCCTTTAGGAACAACCTTGCCAAGCAAAAGCACGAAAAGCTGGCGTGGAAAGTTACCTCGCTAAACGCCGGGGACGAAGATCTCACTGCTTTTGATGGCGAGCGCGACTTTTACCTGCATCATTTTTGCCTGCCGTGGGAAGATCTCGCGCAATACCCAGAGCGCCGGAGTACCGCGCTGCGCATGTCGCATGCTGCAAATGGCTATGCCTATGCAGAAGGCGGGGCATGCAAGGTGCCGCACTTTGAATTCCCTAGCTACGATGGTGAGCCCGTCGAGCAGATTGCTGCTCGTCTGGAGGATCGTTGCCACTGCAAGGAGGGCTTAAAGGGCGCGACGGTTCGCCAGGTGAGCCAGGCGGCGGCGCGCGTACCCGAGCTGCTGTCAATTCGCGAAGTGCGTGAGCGTTGGTCGAGCGACGGGGTGCCCACAACGCTGCAGCCGGCGGCGACGGCGCACATGACGCCCTATATGTTCCAGGCGGTCTACCTGGGTGAGCTGGGAGAATCTGCCGGAAGGGCAATCTTTGAGGCATATTACGACGGCCGCTATTCGCTTACGCGTGGCGATGCGGCACACGCCGAGACAGGTGGCGACTTTGAGGTGCTCGATGCTGCTGGCAACACGACCGGGGTATGGATCGATTTTAAGCACTATCGCATCGGTGCCTATATCGCTTATGTTCGCGACGGTCGCGAGGCGTCGGATGCCGAGCGCTTTAGGGCGAAGGCTCAAAAGGTTGGGGCGAAACGCCTGCTAATCGTCAACGTTTTGGCTGATGAGGCAGCGCTTGAGTGCGTGCCCAAGGCACTCGATGCTGAGGGGACTGTGTTCTCCGTTCCTTATATGGCCGCCGACGGTGCAATCAATTTGGAGATGATGGAGGCGATCGGCCGTGCAATCGAAGCATAACCAGCCGTGCGGTTTGGGAGACATCGCCGTATCAGAGCTCGTGTTGCAGCTCGATGCCGCTGCTGCCGAGGAGCGCTACTCGGTCTTTTGGTGCAATGTGGGCGATGCTGGTAAGCATGCCGTGGCGAACTTTATGGCCGATGTGTGCCAGACGGGCAAGGTCGTCGCGCTCACGCAGCTTGCAGACAACCGCGTCTTTCTGATGGTCAAAGCGGGCGTGCAGACGGGCGACCTTAATGCCTCGCTTTATCAGGAGCAGATAGTTCCGATTAAAACTAATTGGAACGAGTTGGACGATTACGTTGCGCTCCGCTTGCTGTTCAACTCCTGCTCTCAGTTTGAGGGGATTGAGGACGAAGTTCCCAATGACACCGGGCACCTGTATGTCATTAGCGCCAAGGGTGCCCGCCGCGATGCTGTCGAAAGCGACGGAAGGGGACCTGCCAAGATCGAAACGGTTGAAATCGTTATCGATGAGGATTGCACCTTTGATCTTAAGATTCGGACGTTTACCAAGCGCCGTGTGCTTATTGGCAGGGCACAAGGTGACGAGAAAGAGCTCGAAAAGATTAAGAGCCAAGTGGGCTACAGGCTATCGCCCGTGGCGACGATGGTGCTTGCCCACGAACAAAAAGACGAGTACATCCTGCGCCGAGCCAAGGGCGACAAGCCGTCCAAGCGCCGTGATCTGACGTTCTCGGCCCAGGCGGACAAGGTCGCCTATACCAAGAAGGGCATTTTGTATCGAGAGCTGCAGATTCTCGAACGCCGTTACAGCGACTTCGCCCGGGTGACGCTCATGGAATACCCGCGTAAGAGTTTCTACGAGGTGCTCAAGGGTGATGAGTACGCGCGCGTGGTTGCGGAGCGCATGGCGGGGCAGCGAATCGTGGTGTCGTTTGCGCGCAATAGGCTTGCCGAAGTGGCGCGCCAGCTGGCCGATCGACTTAACGATTCCTCGTGGGGCGTTCGCGCAACGTATGGCGGAAGGGCCGTGGATTCGCGGGCGCTGAACCTTGTCGTTGTGCCCAATGAGGTTGCTGAGGACGACGGCTATGCCTTACATGCTGGCGTGGTGGAACAGCACGTGACACCGGATGTGTGCGAGCCACTGTTTAAGGTGGCGCCAAAGCAAAAGGATCGCAATGCGCAAGAGGCGATCCTGGGCGCCATGCTCAAAGAACTGCTGGTAAAGCAGGATGTTGTCGACGAGCGGGTGACGGCGTTTGATCTTGATGCTTTGGATATTGAGTCGGTGACGGTGTGTGGCTTGGTCGATGTGCCGCATAAAACAAAGGACAAGATTGAGCTGGATTCGCGTATCGCTACGTTGGCGATTGGCGCGGATGGGGGCATGCGCTATGCCTCACATTCGGCAGAGGATGGTCCCGAGGACGAGATGGAGCTCGATCTGCTGACCGCGGACGGCAAACTCGATAAGGGCGCCTATGTCTTTGACGTGCATGCGAACGGGCAGTCTATGCTTGCGCGCGTGCGGGATACGGGACTGACGACGTTTTCCAATAACTTTATGGCCCTGGTGGGTGAGCATCAGCTCACAGGCAAAGCAGGGCGTAAGAAAGAGATTTTCGAGAGCTACAACTCGCCTTATTACGGCATTGGAACGTTCGAGCGTGCGGGCAAGACTTGCTATTTTGTGGGCGTCAACAACGGCACCCAGGAGGATATGGCGACTGCGATTCACGTGCGTTCGATTGAGGTACTCGACGGCGATGATTTGTCTGAGTTGTTGGTTCAGCTGGCCAACATAGGCCTTTCGCGCTATAAGGCTCCGTCCGTGTGGCCGATTCCGGTCAAGTATCTCAACGAGTGCGCTGCGCGTGAGGGCGCGGTAGAGGATGGCGGTGGCGACAAGTGATGGTGTTGCGCAATTATCGCTCCTAGAACTTTTTGAAATTACGCTTGCATTGTAAAAGAGGAGAACATATACTGCAGCCATAGCACATCAGATGGGGTCTCAAAAAGAGACCAAGCAAACGAGTTTTCAGTTTATGTTGAGAGGTACTTGAGCATGACCAGCAGAATTTTCCCCCTTTACAACGACAATACCGACCATATCGATCTCAATACCATCTACGGTTGCAGTATTGGTTCTAAGGCCGAGAACTACATGTTCGCTCAAGATGATCTAGAGCTTAGCTCCGAAGATTATGAGTACCTGAATGATATTGAGCGCGAGCGGGAGTATGAGCTCGGCATCCGCTGATGGATGTGGGCTTGTCTCCAACTCCTCCGATTTAATTACCCCGTTATCACCTCTTTTTAGCGGGGCATATTGGATCGATTATGTGTCAAACATCAGCTCATCGTGGGAAGGAATCGGCAATGAGCAAGAACGTGAACAAGAACATCAATGGCGGCGCTGCGGGTAAGGCGAAGGCCGCCGGGCGTATGGCGACAGTTGCTGCGGCAACGATCGCCATGACGGGCGGGTCGCTGCTGTCTCCGCTGACTGCGGTGGCGCAGGGTGCGAACGGTGCCGACGCTACTGCGAAGCCGGCTGCGGTGCTGTCTCCGTTGACGAGCGCGGCTGCTGCTAGCGCTGGCGCGGGCACGGTGTCAGCGGTGCAGAAGGTCGCCAACCTGCAGGCTGCGGTCGATGCGGCTCGCGCTAAGGCCGCTGCTGCCAAGGCCGATTTGGATGCGGCCGCCGCTCCTTACGACGCCGCCGCTGCCAACCAGCAGCAGGCTCAGAGCGCCTACGATGCGGCCCGTGGCACAAGCGACGCTGCCGCTTCTGCAGCTTCGGCCGAGCTGGAGCAGCAGATGGGTGCCGCGCAGGACAAGGCCGATGCGGACGTGAAGGCGCTCGAGGACGCTCAAGCTGCACTCGATGCCGCAAAGAGGGATCTGACGGACAAGGGTGAAGCCCTGACCGCTGCCCAGAAGACCGCCGACGATGCCCAGGCTGCGCTCAAGTCCGCGCAGGCCGCTGCTGCCGATGCCACGCCCGAGGCTGTTGCCGCGGCTCAGGCCGCTGCCGAGCAGGCCGCGAGCGAGCTGGAGCAGGCAAAGCAGCAGGCCGCCGACGCGCAGGTCAGGCTTTCGAATGCCCAGGCTGGCGTTGATGCCGCCGCGGCCAAACAGCAGGACGCGCAAGGCAAGCTTTCGGCAGCTCAGCAGGCAAAGGATGCGGCCGATAAGGATGTGAATGCCGCTCAGGCGAGCTATGACGCCGCCAAGGCCGATCTCGACCGTGCCGAGCAGGGTGCCGCGAGCCCGGAGTACGAGGCTGCCAAGGCCAAGGTGGACGCCGCCGCTGCCGCGCTGGACGCCGCCAAGTCGGTCCAGGCGCAGCGCGAGGGCGAACTCGCTGCTGCCTCGCAGGAAGTGACCACTGCCGAGGGTGAGGTGCAGGCTGCTCAGCAGGCGCTCGCCGTCCAGCAGCAGGCTGCGGCTGACGCGCAGTCCAAGTTGGACGCTGCCACGGCTGCTGCGACCGCGGCAGACGCCGCCGTCGATCAGGCTAAGGCCGAGCATGCCAATGCGCTTGCGGCGCTGGCCGACGCTCAGGCCAAGCTCTCGGCCGCTAAGGACGAGAAGAACGCTGCCGACAAGGCGCTCGACCAGGCAAAGGCTCAAAAGCAGCAGGCCGATCAGGCTGTAGCTCAAGCGCAGGCCAAGCTCGACGCCGCTCAGGCTACGGCGAACGCCTCGGCGGAAAACTACCGCCAGGGCGCCATTGCGTTCTTTAAGAGCGTGGGTGCCGACGATGCGGCGGACCTGATTCTCAACTGCAAATATGCCAGCCTCACCAAGGTGGGCGAGGAGGTTGACGCGACGAGTCTGACCAACATGAAGCAAGCGATTGTGTGGCTCAAGGCGTGCAACAAGTATCGTGCGAGCGTTGGCCTGGGTGAGCTCAAGGTGACGTATGCCATGATGGCGACCGCGATTGCCGATGCGAATTTCTCCGATACCAAGACTGCGCACGCCATGCAGTTCAACGTGGGCGAAAACGTGGCGTGGAACTACGGAAGCGACCCGTTCATCCAGTGGGTCGATCAGGAGAAGGCCGTCTTTGACCGCGCTGCGGCTACGCTGGGAGCGACGGGCCTTACGGGAAAGGCTGCTTTTGATTTCTACGAGCAGCATGGCGACGAAATCGATCGCTACGTGGCTGCGCATGGCGGGAGCGTGCATACAGTCGGTCACTACATGAATGTGATCGATCCCGATTACACCGTAACGGGTATGGGGGTTTGCACGCGCGGGACGATGAACCGTTGGCTTACGCAGGCGCAGACGTTCTCTATGTCTGGAGGATGGTACACGAATGCCGCCAATCCGATGACGGTTGCCGAATACGAGGCTGCGCTTAATGCGTGGTGTGACTCGTTGGCAAATCCTGGGCAGGGCGTGGACGCGGCTCGTCAGGAGCTTTCTGCCGCTCAGGGCGCGGCTGCGCAGGCTGGCGGCAAGGTGAGCGCCGCGTCGCAGGCCGCCGCTGCAAGGCAGGCTCAAGTCGATGCTGCTGCCGCCGATGTTGACGCTGCTGCCGCTGGGGCCTCGGATGCCCAGGCTGCCGTGGGGGAGAAGCAGGCCGCGGCTGAGGCCGCTGCGCGTGCCGTGGCTGATGCCCGCGCCGACGTGGACGCTGCCAGCGCTGCGGTTACCGCGGCGCAGAGTGTCGTGACTGCCAAGTCTGATGAACTCGATGTCGCCAAGGGCAAGGCTGCCGCTGCCCGGCGTGCGCTGGATGCCGCTCGCGCCGGCGTTGGCGACAAGGAGAGCGCGCTTGCTGCCGCCCAGGACGAGCTGGCTGCGTACTCTGCCGACGTTGCCGCTGCTCAGCGTGCATTTGATGCGGCCTCGGCGGTGCTCGAGGGGGCGCGTGCCGTTCAGGCTGACGCGCAGGCTGCAGTGAATGCCGCGCAGGGTGCGGCAGGCCAGGCAGATGCCGACGTCGCTGCTGCCCAGGCCGAGCTTGTTGCCGCCCAGGCTGCTGCGAGCGGTGCCGGCACGGCTGTGACCGCGGCTCAGGCCGCATCCGTCGCGGCTGCTGCTCGTGCGGCTCAGCTACATGATGCCGCCGCGGCGCTTGCTCAGGCGACGGAGGACAAGGCCGCTGCCGATGCTGCTGTTGAGGCAGCGGCTTCGGCGAAGACCGATGCCGAGTCTGGCGTGAC
>UQVD01000008.1 GCA_900544385.1 uncultured Collinsella sp. | reverse complement strand
CTGCGCAAGACGGAAAGCACATTAAGTGCTTTCCTTTGCGTGCGGAACTCGCGACGAACTAAACAGCCAGGCACGCTGTGCGCGTTCGTCATTATCCCGGGGGTTATCTGATGGAAGAAGGTGCGCCGGCTTTCGCCGGCGCTTAATAAGGGATCTAGTTGGTGCTCATTCGTTTTGCTGCAGACTCGACGTAGCTCGCCATCTCATCGACGTCACAGACATCTTCGAAGCGGACGGGCTTGGACTCGAGCTCGGCGAGCTGGACCGGGGCAACCGTGTTGGTTGCCTGCTCGAGCACGCGCATGGCCTCAAAGTCGTCCTCGGGAACGTCGAGGCCCAGGGCGCCGCAGCAGGCGCGCGGGAACTTGTAGGGGCTGGCGGTCGAAAGCAGCACGCGGGCCTTGGCGCCCTCGGCGGGAGCGACCTGCTCAAAGACGTGATAGCCGCAGGCGGTGTGCGGGTCGATCACGTAGCCGTTCGCGTCCCAGCAGCTCTTGATGGCAGTGCGTACCTCGTCCTCGCTGGCCCAACCGCAGCCAAAGACGCTCTGAATCTTTGCCAGCAGGTCGGCGGGAACTTCGTAGCGACCAGTCCGCGCCAGCTGCTCCATAAGGCCGGCAACGAGCTCACAGTCGCCATCGGACAGGAAGTAGAGCATGCGCTCCAGGTTAGAGCTGATGAGGATGTCCATCGAAGGCGAGATGGTCGTGAAGAACGGGCGGTTGCGGTCGTAGACGCCGGTGCTCAGGAAGTCAGCCAGCACGTTGTTCTTGTCGCTCGCGACGATGAGCTTGGCGACGGGCAGACCCATGCGCTTGGCATAGTAACCGGCCAGGATATCGCCAAAGTTGCCGGTCGGTACGCAGAACTCCACGGCATCGCCAGCCTTGATGGCGCCGGCGCGCAACAGCTGCGCATAGGCGGCAAAGTAGTAGACGACCTGCGGTACCAGACGGCCGACGTTGATGGAGTTGGCACTCGAAAGCACCGTGCCTGCGGCCTCCAGACGCTCGGCAAGCTCCTTATCGGCAAAGATGCGCTTGACGGCGCTCTGGGCGTCGTCAAAGTTGCCGCGGATGCCGCAGACGGCGACGTTATCGCCCTCCTGAGTGGACATCTGCAGATTCTGTACGCGGCTGACTTTGCCCTCGGGATAAAAGACGGTGATGCCCGTGCCCGGGGCGTCGGCAAAGCCGGCGAGTGCTGCCTTGCCCGTGTCGCCCGACGTGGCGGTGACGATCATGATGCGCTCGGCGCCGCCGTCCTGGGCGGAGGTGCGGGCCATGAGGCGGGGGAGCATCTGCAGGGCGACGTCCTTGAAGGCGCTCGTGGGGCCGCCAAAGAGCTCCATCACATAGGTCTGAGGGGCGTCGGTGCCCGGTGCTGCGTCGAGCTTGACGAGAGGCGTGACCTCTTCACTCGCGAACGTGCCGCGGTATGCCTCGTCGACACACGCCGAAATTTCTTCGTCCGTGTAATCGTTCAGTAACATTCCCAACACATTTTGAGCGATTTCAAAGTACGATTTATCAGCAAGCGAGCTGATATCGACCTGCTGGGTGCCAAGCTCGTCCGAGACAAACAAACCCCCGTCGGGAGCGATGCCGGTACGGATTGCCACCTTACTTGAGCATGATAAAGTGCTTCCTCGTGTACTATGATAAGTTCCCATATAACAGTGCTCCTCGGATACCTTGGTCCCAATCGGTGAAACCATGGTATCAGAGCGCGCAAAACAGGTTTGCAGAGGCTTTTAGAAAGGTAACCTCCACGCCATGATAAAAATTGCCAAGTTTGGCGGCTCGTCGGTCGCCGACGCCGAACACTTCAAGAAGATCAAGGCCATCGTCGATGCCGACCCTGCCCGCCGTTTTGTGGTGGTTTCCGCCTGCGGTCGCCGCTTTAAGGGCGACACCAAGGTGACCGACCTGCTCTACCTGGTTAACGCGCACGTTAAGTATCACGTGTCGTGCGAGGAGCTGCTCGAGGACATCGGTCAGCGCTATTTTGATATCGCTGACGAGCTGGAGCTCACCTATCCCATCCGCGAGGAGTTCGCAGCCTTTGCCGAGCGCGCCCGCTCGGGCGGCTACTCCACCGAGGAGCTTGTGAGCCGCGGCGAGTACTTCACCGCTCGCCTGATGTCCGAGTATCTGGGCCTGCCGTTCCTGGACGCCGCGACGGTTGTGGCGTTCCATCACGATGGTACGCTCAGCATGAACCGCACCTCCGAGCTGGTGCAGGAGTACGGCCAGCAGGGTGGCTTTGTTATGCCCGGTTTCTACGGCGCGACGCGTGAGGGCCAGATCAAGCTGCTCGATCGAGGCGGTGGCGATATTTCGGGCTCGATTCTGGCCAAGTGCCTTGGCGCCGATCTGTACGAGAACTGGACCGACGTTTCGGGCTTCTATTCTGCCGATCCGCGTATTGTTCCCGAGGCTCAGCCCATTGCGCGCGTTACCTACGAGGAGCTGCGCGAGCTTTCGTACATGGGCGCAAGCGTCCTGCACGAGGAGGCCGTGTTCCCCGTGCGCGAGGCAGGCATTCCGCTGGTCATCAAGAACACCAATGCGCCGCAGGACCCCGGCACCATCATTAGCGAGACGGCTGACGAGGGCGAGGCGGAGCCCATCATTACCGGCGTGACCGGCAAACGCGGCTTTGTCGCCATCAATGTGGCCCGCGACCGCACCAAGCCCCGTGTCGGCTTTATGCGCCGCGCGCTTTCGGTCTTCGAGCGCTATGACGTTTCCGTTGAGCACATGCCCACCGGTGTCGACCGCTTTGGCGCCGTGGTGCAGGAGCAGGACGTTCACGATTCGCTGTACTCGCTTGTGAGCGACATTCAGCAGGAGGTCGAGCCGCTCGAGATCGAGGTTGTCGAGGGCCTGGCGCTCATCGCTACCGTCGGCCGTAACCTGCGCGGCCGCGCAGGTATCTCGGGCCATCTGTTTGGTATGCTTGGCCAGGCCGGCGTGAGCGTGCGTATGATTTCGCAGAGCTGCGACGAGATCAACATCATTATCGGTGTCGAGGAGAAGGACTTCGACCTGGCGATTCGGACCATTTACCGTGCCTTCTCCGATGAGAACGGCATTGTGAAGGTCTCCGACCTGGAGGCTTCCGCGCCGGTCGATCCCGCCCTGGCTGCGCTCCACAAGTAGCTACTATCTCGCTAGATTTTTGGGACTCGCCTCAAAAATCTACGGCGGGGCGTTTCGTTTCGGTTTCGTTTCGACGGGGCGGGTTTCGTGTCCGCCCCGTTCTTGTATACACTGACAACAATAATCAGCCTGCTCGGCGTGCGGGCAAAAGCCAAAACCTTTAAAGGGGGAAGCATGAAACAGTACACGGTTGCTATTTTGGGCGCGACGGGAGCCGTGGGCACCCAGATGCTCGAGTGCCTCAACGAGCAGGAGTTCCCGGTCGGCAAGCTCAAGCTGTTGGCAAGTGCACGCTCCGCGGGTAAGACCGTTGAGTTCCGCGGTGAGCAGATCGTGATCGAAGAGGCTTGCCCCGAGGCCTTTGAGGGCTGTGATATTGTGCTCGGAGCCGCCGGTGACGATATCGCGAAGGAGCTACTGCCTGAGGCCGTCAAGCGCGGCGCCGTCGTGGTCGACAACAGCCATGCCTTCCGCATGGATCCCGAGGTACCGCTGGTCGTGCCCGAGATCAATGCCGACGATATCAAGTGGCATCACGGCCTTATCGCCAATCCCAACTGCGCGACCATCATCGGCCTGGTTCCCACGTGGCCGCTGCATCAGCTCGCCGGCGTGAAGCGCATGATTGTTTCGACGTATCAGGCGGCTTCGGGCGCCGGCGCTCCCGGTATGGCCGAGCTCGAGGCTCAGCTGGTCGCCCTGGGCCGTGGCGAGGAGATTCCCGAGCCGCGCGCATTTGCCGCCCAGCTCGCGAGCAACCTGATTCCGCAGATTGGCGGCGTCAAGGAGGAGGGCTTTACCTCCGAGGAGATGAAGCTGCAGAACGAGGGCCGCAAGATCATGCACCTGCCCGAGCTGCGCGTGAACTGCACCTGCGTGCGCGTGCCTGTGCTGCGCTCGCACTCCGAGAGCATTACGCTTGAGTTTGAGCGCGACATTACGGTTGACGAGGCCCGTGCTGCGCTGGCTGCCGCTCCCGGCGTCAAGCTGGTTGACGATATGGCTGCCGAGGATGCGCACGAGCGCTTCCCCATGCCGATGGACACCTCCGACCAGGACCTGATTTGGGTCGGTCGTGTGCGCCGCGATATCTCGAACCCCGAGGCCGCGCGTGGCATCACCTTCTGGTGCTGCGGCGACCAAATCCGTAAGGGCGCGGCAACCAACGCCGTCCAGATCGCTAAGCTGCTCTGCGAGTAGCGGTTGACCTGTCCGGCGGGGGCCGGGCTTAGTTTTCAGAACGTCCTCGACCATGTGTGGCGCCTTGTCCTGCTCCTTCGGAGCTGCGGACAAGGCGCCACACTGGTCTGCGGAGTGTTCTGAAAACTAAGCCCGGCCCCGCCTGCGGCGACGCTGCTGTAAGCGGCTTGCGATGGGGCCGTTGTTGGTTGGGGCCGCTGGGCTGATGTGAGGGCACGTGGCCGTTGCGGGCCCTGGCCCCGGCGGCGGCCTCGGCGCTTCGCGCCTGCCGCCTTGGGGGACTGCGGAGCGCGGCCGGCAGCTGCGGCGCGTTGCGCCTGCTGCCTGGGGTGACTTTGGGGTTGGGGTGAATCGGGGTCTAATACTTTCCCGAGAAGTGAACGACCTTATTTGGACCCCCGAAGCATTGGCATATTTTGACCGCTATTTCCTGAGGTTTTGCTGCGCGAATCCTGCGGTTTTGTGGACTAAAGGTGTGGATGCTCCGGGGCTTCGTTTTTACTCGTTCACTTCTCGGGAAAGTATTAGAGCTCAGCTGATAGAGGTACCGCTCTGGCGTCGATGCCCCGCGTCTTCTTCGCTTGATTGGGGAAAACAGCCTCGCCTAAGTAATTGCGAGCCCGCCCAGACGTATCTGCGGGGGTTGTCTGCACAATTCGCGGTATTATGTTGCGGAGTTTTGAAAGGAGCCGCTGGTGGTCACGACGACGTTTGCCTCGCCTTTGGGCGAAATCTTGCTTGCCGCTGATGGCCGCGGTCTGACGGGACTTTGGTTTGAGGGGCAGGAGCACTTTGGCTCTACGCTGCTCAAAGAAGATGCGGAGCACGTTGAAGGTGTCGATGCGGTTTCCGGTATTGGTGGCATGTCGCCGGTGAGTCCGGTAAATGGTGCGGCCTCTTCGGTGCTTGAGCGTTCCTGGGCTTGGCTGAATGCTTATTTTGCAGGGCAGGAACCTCGGTTTACGCCGCCGTTGCATATGATTGGTACGGCGTTTCAGCGCGAGGTTTGGTTTGAGCTGCTTTCTATTCCGCGTGGCGAGGTCACTACGTATGGCGAGATCGCCCAGCGTGTTGCCGCTCGACATCGTGTACCGGGAAACGAGGCACCCGTTGTGTCTCCTCGTGCGGTGGGGGCTGCGGTCGCACGTAATCCCATTTCGATTATCGTGCCGTGCCATCGCGTGGTGGCGGCCGACGGATCGCTCAACGGATATGCCGGCGGCCTTGACCGCAAGGAGTGGCTGCTGCGGCTCGAGGGTGCGTACGAGGAGTAACGCCAGAGCACTTTGCATAGCCAAGACGCCGTGAAAGAACGGGACGCGCTTTCCGAATGGCGTCCCAAGCGGAAACCGTGTCCCGGAATACAGCCTCAGAGTGGGACGTTGTTTCCGGTTGAGACCACTTGCTTTGGATATCTATCTACGCTCGCTCCTGCATGGCGTTGATAGATTTGTCCATGTTGAACAGATAAGCCACGACTCAGACAATAAAGAGCCCGGCAAAGCCGGCACCCATGCCGATAAGCAAAAACGTGTTGTCGGGGTTTCGGAAAGGTAGACGCCGCCCGATCCAATGTGAGACGGTTGCACCGATCTGCACGGTCACGTCAAAACACAAGCGTTAACTGCGCGCCCTGCTCAACGGGCTGCTCCTTGTGCTCGCTCAGAAGGACCATTCGGTCTTCGTATTGCTTTTCGGTCATTTCGATAACGGTGACCTCTCCAGCGCTTGGAAGATTCAGCTTAAGGCGAGCGATATGCGCCGCTGCGGATTCGCGAGTCACCAACAGGCGCGAATACACCGAAAACTGCTCCATATGGTATCCGTCGTTAATCAGAAACTTTCGAAAGTCGCTATACTGCCGACGCTCGGCTTTGCTTCCCGTTGGAAGATCGAACAGAACCAATAACCTCATAACCCTCATGGCTCCTCCCTATTCAACAGTTACCATCTCGAGCCCTTTTAGCTCGGGCAACAACAGCCTCTTAGGATCCTTTTCGAGAACGGCAGTTCTGAGTGAAGAGAGCGTTGTCTCTATGCACTGCTGACAGCCGCAACGTTTTCCGTCGATAGTCATGACGTGCTCAAACACGCGGGCGAGCAACGCTTTGTCGCGCTGGCTCAAAGGCTCTGCAACGCCGTAGCTCATAACAATTAGATCGACGAGAGGGCGGAACGGTTCAATAAGATCGTCGACAAGATTAAACGCGTTGTAAACGCTGTGATGGTGAAGCCCCTGGGATACGAGCCATCCACCGCCAACGGCTGCTCTTCCGATGCCCGCGCGCAAGACGCTGTACCCGTAGTCGAGAGCGGAGCTTTGCATACTGTTGCGTCTTGTTCCATCGGTAATGAGGGCTTTAAAGTACGCGGAGGCAGCTGCGCCTTCTCGATTGTCCGTGTCGCCCGAAAGAACGGTTTTGGCATAAGAGGGGAGAGGGCCTGTAGACAACCCCATTTCTGTGAGAACCGCCGCTTGGTTGAGTATCTTTGCCTGAACGATTCGTTTCCAAAGCTGTTTTTTAAACGGAAGGCTCATGGCAAGCTGATCCTCGACGATGCGCGCATGGCGCGAATGGGCGCCCATTGGGAGCATGAGACCATTGGGCATATGATCGCGCCCGCAGATCATGACGCCTATTCCCGCGTCGTTAAGCTGCGACATGCAGGCGACCGTCATCGTGGTTTGATGGGATTCGACGATGACGACCCAAATGTCCTCGAGGGGAATGGTGGAGCTGCGGTCGTCCACGGTGATCATCAATAGGCCGTTCTTGATGCAGAGGTGGGCCTTGCTCTGGATAAGTATTGTCCGTTGGGCCATTTTGTCGACGACCTTCCCCGCATTAGCGCTACAATACAGCTAAGTCGAAAGCAGCTCACCTTGGGGAAGGGCGCGGCTCCAGACAAGGGGAGCCACTTAAGTGGCTTACCCGTAAAGTAACCCCCGTTCAATCTTCGGATTGGGCGGGGCGAACTTTTTTGGGCGAGTGTTAGCCAGTATTCCGTAAACGGTAGCGATGAATAGCATTTAGGCGGGTCCTTTTGAGCGTTTTTTCGCCTAAGGATTGATTCGGTTGTGAAGAAAAGTACATAAATCGCTGTGCCGAATACGGCTCTTTTCTTGCGTGAAGCGCGACGTGCCGACGCTTTTTGTCTCGAAAAAAATGAATCGCAGATGTAGATCTGAGGCCGAATCAGTCTTCTTTTTTTGAGGTCTGAAACAGAAAAGCCCCTGTTAAAGGGGCTTTTCTGTGCACACATAGCGTATCACCTTGGGGAAGGGCGCGTGCTCAAGACCAAACCCTTCGCGCGGATGCGTGCCGTCCCAAGCGTATCACCTTGGGGAAGGGCGCGTGCTCAAGACGAGTTGAGCCATTGGGAACTACGACAAGATAGCGTATCACCTTGGGGAAGGGCGCGTGCTCAAGACCCAGCAGGGCAACGGGTGTACGATAGCTTAAGCGTATCACCTTGGGGAAGGGCGCGTGCTCAAGACACCTATACTGAATTGCTTGGCAGGACTTTTAGCGTATCACCTTGGGGAAGGGCGCGTGCTCAAGACTTGTTGTTCTTAGCGACATCCCAAAACGCGAGCGTATCACCTTGGGGAAGGGCGCGTGCTCAAGACTACCTGTACGAGCAGGAGTTCGGCGTGTCCAGCGTATCACCTTGGGGAAGGGCGCGTGCTCAAGACAGCCCCATTTTTGGAAACTCCTCGACCATCAGCGTATCACCTTGGGGAAGGGCGCGTGCTCAAGACTAATCTTGAATAAATGCGTGAACGTGCTTCAGCGTATCACCTTGGGGAAGGGCGCGTGCTCAAGACTAAAGTAAAACCACGTCAAAGCACCTTGAGAGCGTATCACCTTGGGGAAGGGCGCGTGCTCAAGACTAGAACCTACACATGTTGGACTGGGTGGTTAGCGTATCACCTTGGGGAAGGGCGCGTGCTCAAGACTTTCCTGCTCGATGGTGCCAGCGTGCATATAGCGTATCACCTTGGGGAAGGGCGCGTGCTCAAGACTTCACCGACGAGTGGTACAGCGACGAGGCCAGCGTATCACCTTGGGGAAGGGCGCGTGCTCAAGACTTGGGTATGTCGTCCGCGTTGTCCGATCTGGAGCGTATCACCTTGGGGAAGGGCGCGTGCTCAAGACTGCGAGCAATGAGGAACCGATGGGATGAGAAGCGTATCACCTTGGGGAAGGGCGCGTGCTCAAGACGAGAAATACAAGGAGCCCGACTATGCCTAGAGCGTATCACCTTGGGGAAGGGCGCGTGCTCAAGACTTGAGATATAGGCTATATACGTTCGTTATTAGCGTATCACCTTGGGGAAGGGCGCGTGCTCAAGACAATACTCGTATTATATTTTCTGCTGAAAAAAGCGTATCACCTTGGGGAAGGGCGCGTGCTCAAGACACCTGGTATGCGTACTGGTTAGGCGTTGCCAGCGTATCACCTTGGGGAAGGGCGCGTGCTCAAGACCCTTAAAACGAAGGGCCGCAGGTTGCCCCAAGCGTATCACCTTGGGGAAGGGCGCGTGCTCAAGACACCCAAATGTTGCCATCGACAAACATATGAAGCGTATCACCTTGGGGAAGGGCGCGTGCTCAAGACAGCTATACGTGAGTCTTGGCCGCGAGTCGTAGCGTATCACCTTGGGGAAGGGCGCGTGCTCAAGACAAGCCATCTCGGCGGTTGGCGAGCCCGCCGAGCGTATCACCTTGGGGAAGGGCGCGTGCTCAAGACAATCAGGAAAAATATCACATGACCACGATAAGCGTATCACCTTGGGGAGGGCGCGTGCTCAAGACCGGGTCCGTGGATGGTTCGACCCTCGGCGCAGCGTATCACCTTGGGGAAGGGCGCGTGCTCAAGACACAATGAGTGATGTACTGCTTCGAAACAAGAGCGTATCACCTTGGGGAAGGGCGCGTGCTCAAGACACTTGGTGTGGATGGTACGTCAATGAGATAAGCGTATCACCTTGGGGAAGGGTGCGTGCTCAAGGTCAGGCAATCAGGGGACATTTTGCTAAGCTAAGTCTATTGCCTTCGGAAGGATGTATGTGTAAGGCGATTCGCTACAGCCAGAAGACCCCGTCATAAACATTGCTGTAATGTGGAAATTGGAAATAGGTAAACGCATATCGGGAAGGGGCGATTTTTGGAAGTTAAATCGCCCCTATTGGCCTTAATTATCGAGAATGCTCTCGCGAATAATTATCGGTTGCAATTCGTTTGAGAGCATTCCAACCGAGGGGAATGCAATCTCCTTTTTCGTGAGAGCGTCAACAAAGGACCAATTGGCCGTTGCAATGTTGTAGCCATTGTAGCGACCGAGCTTATCCCCGACTTTAATGAGGTCACCCA
Organism: uncultured Collinsella sp.; assembly: GCA_900544385.1. Lineage (GTDB taxonomy): Bacteria > Actinomycetota > Coriobacteriia > Coriobacteriales > Coriobacteriaceae > Collinsella. Next base: position 25,415 of record UQVD01000008.1, on the reverse strand, counting down.
GATATATTTCGAGTGGTTTTTGAGTTAAAGCGCTATTGGGAACGGCTTTCCAGACCTTCCGCCCATATTTTTGCTTCGCAATCCTGGGCACATACGTCCCATCCTTAAGTGCAGGAATATCCGCCTTATAGACGGGGTCTGCGTACCAAGCGCCCTGCCCCTTCTTGGCCTCCGGGTCATGCCAGAGCCTCAGACACAGCATTTCGCTCACCTTGATGACCGACTTCTCGTCTGCCGACACAACGGCGTTGCCCATGACGATGTCCTTATCGGAGCTCGCCTTGCGAGCAATGTCTTTGCCCTGTGCATTAACGCCGGCATAGCGATAGACCGTCTGCTCGAACAACTCGCCCTTTCCCTTACGCGGAACAAAGCGGGTGGGTACGACGAAATCGTGCGCCGCGCGTACTTCGTTCGCAAAGGTTTCCCAGGGCATAACACTTTCGAGAGCCTTCATGATGGCATCGCGGCGTTGGGTCTCGTTCATACCTCTGGTTATGCTCCAGTGTGTCTCTTGGTTGATTCGAGCGGTTTTAATCACGAGGCTTCGACTACATGCTGCAATCACACAAGCATCGGTGGCATGGTGACGATCGTCCGAGCGGTCTTTTTCGCCATTCGAACCAAAGTTAAGCCCCCACCTGCGACGCAGCCATGCGGTCGCTCTGCCAGTGGTAGGAACAACATGTGCCTTTGCGCCATCATCGGGGAACAGCAGGCAGTCGGCGAGGTAAGCGCATACTTCTCGCGACATATAGGCGGTGTCGGTGAAGCTGCGTGCTAAGAATTCGCCTTCCTTGGTATCAAGGTCTTTTTCCAGCAGGAAGTTCTTTTTGCGACGGCTGAGTTTCTGGTTTTCCTGAACGCGACGTTCAAAAGCATCCCATGAAGGCGCACCGTCGTGGGACATCCATTCGTAAGGTGTCTGTTCGCGTTTATCCTGATTGCTTTTGGCGAGGACCAGGACTTTGTTGTTGCGTGAGTTTTCTCCCGTGCGAGAGAACGGCAGGATGTGGTCAATCTGCGTGTAGGTGTCGTCGCTAATTAGGCGATCGACTTCGATTTTAGCGCCCGTGTAAAGGTCGAAGCATTCCTGCTCTTCCCACAGGCGGTACTTCTCTATCTGTTTGCCCGTGACCTCATCTGCCGTGCAGCCACGCAGCTCAGCGATTTGCCCGGCAATGCGCTCGCGATTTTTCTCGTTCTTCTTATTGGCCTTGGCAATCTCGTCTTTTGCGCGCTGAGGCAACCTGAGCTCTCGATCAAGCTCAACGTGGATTTCGTTTGGCACGCCCCACTTGCGGCAGATGGCGTTGACCACTTTTCGCATTTGCGACATGGCGCGAATGACGACGGGATTGTTATTTGTTCGACCGGTACGTTCGATCCAGGTCTCATAGGGCATCAGGCGATCGGAGCGCTCGAGCTGGGCGCCAGCGATGCGAAGTCCCAGCAGGCCACAGTCATTTTCGGCCTGCGTAAGGTTGAGGACCTCGGGCTCCTCGAGGCAATCGAGCAGCATGTCGAGTGCTTTTTTGGAACGGTTGCCATAGCCGTTAAGAGCTTTGGATGAATAGGGAAGCCTACAGAGCGCCTCGATCTCCGCTTTCGAAAGCGGTAGCCCCTGAAGCTGCTCTTGGAGTACGGGGAGGGCTGAAGAGTATGCCACCGCCTCCATAACGGCATCGGCGAGATTGCGGTCATCGCACAAACGCTGCAGGAGAATGGGGTTGGTTGCATTGAGGGTATTGCGGAGCACGCGCCATCCCTTGGGCTTGTACACCTCGCGCGTTTTTTCGTCGGCAGCTGGAACTCCCTTAAAGTAATCGCCGGAACTAAGGTCGAGCGCTTTTCTGAGGGCGCCGAATTTAACAGCACAATCTTTGTTGCCTCGAATTGGCTCGCACGAGAACAGGATTGCAATGCACTCATCGCGCTCCGTTGCGCTCAGGGCGCGAGAGGTCCCGTTTTCGTGGATGATGGTGATGTTGCCGAGTGCGCCATAGGCTGAAACGAGTTCGCTCGTAAGCGTGCAGCGTGCAGCTCGTTTTTCTGTTGGGAAGTATGAGCAGTGGCCAACGAGGTCATACGTGCGGCGGTCGAAGTCTTTGCGCGAACGCTCCCAATCGCAAACTTCGATATATGCGGCCTCAAATTCCGGCGAAGCGTATTTGGAGCCAAAGGAGCGTTGAGCATCAAATAGGATATGAGTTTCTTCGATAAGCTGGGCGTGCGTTACACACTTGTCGTAATTGCCGCCACGATTGCGACTTTGAGGCTGCTGAGCGAGCCATTCGCCAACGGTGCGGCACGAGGTCTCCGCAATTGCTTCCTTGTTGGCCGCAAGGGCAGATAGAACCTTGCCGCCTTCGCTTGATTTATCCTGATTGCCTTCTCCGTGGGGGATGTATCCACGGCGCTTGCAGAGGGAGTATAGGACTAGCGCCCACTCGCGATCGTTGAGCAGGCGGTCAAGCCCATCAACGCGAAGCTTGAGCGGCTGCTTGTCGCCTTTTGTGGTGTGGAAGTACTCTTTGGTGGCGTCTTGGGGGATGAGGCCATAAGCCTTGAGGACTTGGAGACAGTGCTTCAGGCGCGCCTGGGTACGGTCAATGTTTCGACGGGTAGAGCGGAAGCCCCTGCGAATAACCGCAAGACTTTGGCCCGTTTTAGGATGAGTTGGAGAGTCAAATAATCTGACGCCCAAATCCAGGATTTCATGATTAGCTGTGTCGATAAGTGCGAATCCGCAGCTTGCAATTCCTGGATCCATGCCAAGCACAAGATGCCTGGGAAGTCCGAGCTTCCCAATTTCGCGATTGATGGTGATCTCCATGGAGCACCCCTCTCTAATAAGAACTCTAGAGAACAGTACCATCGCGTGGGGACATGGGCCGAGCTTGTTAGCCGAGCGGTCATTTTGTTAGGCAAATGGAAATGATTTATACAGCCTTACATATCGGTTACCGGATGATGCCGTTTGTTGAAACTGAATCCCGACTGAATCCCGCCCTGAGATTGAATGGCGGGACAGTTACGATGCTCGGCTTGCTTGCAGGTTTGTAGAGCTCCTTGCATTCCTTCTTAAAGTCGAACGCCATGTTGGCGCCTTTCTGCGTCGTATCAGCCTGCTTGGATAGCGGAATCATATCATAGAAACGAACAGCTGTTCGAATGATTTGGCTGACAGATAGAGATGCGTGCGTTGTGTTTGGCGGTTGTCCTGACCCCGTCGATGATTTCTCTGCCTTCCCGGCGTCTCATCTATAGCTTCCGTTTCCCCATATAAAACCTGCCAAAATAAACCTGTCCCTTTTTGATCGGCGCGAAATGGGTAATACTAAAGAGTTATCCGACCAGATGGGAATTGATCGATGGCCTATATCGAATTCAAAGACGTCATCAAAGCATACGGCGAGGGCGACGCCCGCATTCATGCGCTCGACGGCGCGAGTTTTACGGTCGAGCGCGGCGAACTCGCCATTATTTTGGGTGCTTCGGGTGCCGGCAAGACCACGGCCCTCAACATTCTGGGCGGCATGGATACGGTAACCTCCGGTACCGTGACGGTGGATGGGCGCGACGTGAGCTCTGCCAACGAGGCGCAGCTCGTGGAGTACCGCCGCGCCGACGTCGGCTTTGTCTTCCAGTTCTACAATTTGGTCCCCAACTTGACGGCGCTCGAAAACGTCGAGCTCGCGGCGCAAATCTGCCCTGATTCGCTCGATGCCGAGCAAACGCTTCGCCAGGTTGGCCTGGGCGAGCGCCTCGCCAACTTCCCCGCGCAGCTTTCGGGCGGCGAGCAGCAGCGCGTGTCCATCGCCCGCGCGCTGGCCAAGAACCCCAAGCTGCTTTTGTGCGACGAGCCCACGGGTGCACTCGACTACAAAACCGGCAAGCAGATCCTGCAGCTGCTGCAGGACACTTGCCGCAAGCAAGGCATCACGGTCATTATCATCACCCACAACTCCGCGCTGGCGCCCATGGCCGATCGCCTGATTCGCTTTAAAAGCGGCCGCGTGGAGAGCGAGACGGTCCAGCAAAATCCCGTGCCTATCGAGACGATCGAGTGGTAGCGCCCATGGACCAAGATCGCCAAAACAGCCAAAACCACGATACGGAGCACGCGGGTCGCGACCGGGAGTTCGCGACATACCGTACCGCTCAAAGCTCAAACGATATGGTGCCGACGGTTTTTCGCCGTGGCATCTACCGCACAATCCGCGGCAGTCTTAAACGCTTCTTGTCCATTGTGGTCATCACTGCGCTTGGCGTGAGCGTGATGTGCGGCCTTAAGGCGGGTTGCGAGGACCTGTGCGATTCGGTCGACGCCTATTTTGACCAGCAGAATGTCTATGACATTAACGTGCAGTCGACCTACGGCCTTACGCGCGACGATCTCGCGGCTATCCAAGAGGTTGACGGCGTCGAGACGGCCGAGGGTATCTACACCGAGACCGCCTACACCGCCGTGGGCACAACGCGCGAGCGCGTGGTCGTGCAGAGTCTTTCCAAGGAGAACATCGATCAGCCGGTGCTGGTGAGCGGCGATTTGCCCGAGAGCGCCGACGAGGTCGCGGTGACTTCGAAGTTCCTGAAGGCTTCGGGCAAAAAGCTCGGCGATACCGTGAGTTTTGCCGCCAATGACGCGAGCTCGTCAAACCAAAGCGCCAAGGATCAGTTTGCCGCGGGCGAGTATACCATTACGGCCGAGGTCCTCGATCCTACCGACGTGAGCTCCGACTCGACAGTCAACGCCTTTCGCGCTGCTTCGGCTGCGGACTATAAGTTCTATGTGAGCGAGGATGCCGCGACATCTTCTTCCTACTCCGCAGTCCACGTGATCGTCGAGGGAGCCAAGAGTCTTAACTCCTATTCAGATGCCTACACGACAAAGATCAACGAGGTCAAAGGCAATATCGAGAAGATCCGCGAGGAGCGTGAGAAGGCGCGCGTCCAGGAGTTGACGGTTGACACGCCGACAAGCTTGGATACGGCCGAGCGTCAGGCCGCCATGCTCTTTGGGATCGAGCAGGATAACATCAACCGTATGGCCGAGGGCAGCGAGGAACGCGTCCAGGCTCAGGCCGAGTTGGACCAGCGCCGCGCCGCCGCCGACCAGCATTTTGCCGATGCCCGCGCCGAGCTTTCCGATCTGGGCGAATGCACCTGGTACATTCAGGACCGCGGTAACATCGCAAGCTACTCGAGCGTCGAGAGCGACAGTTCTTCGATCGAGGCCATCGCCACGGTTTTCCCATTTATCTTCTTTGTCGTCGCTGTGCTCATCAGTCTTACCACCGCCACGCGCATGGTCGAGGAGGAGCGCACGCTTATTGGCCTGTACAAGGCGCTTGGCTATTCACGCGAGCGCATCCTGTCCAAATACGTGGACTATGCGCTGTGGGCATGTCTGATCGGCGGCGTGCTCGGCAACATCATCGGATTTGTGGGCCTGCCGCTGTTCCTGTTTACGGTGTTCGACGACATGTACTCGCTGCCCCAGATGCTGCTCTCGTACGACATCGTGTCCTCAATCGTCTCGGTGGCGCTGTTTGCCGTGGGCGTGGTGGGCGCTACGATTATCGCCTGCCGCCACGAGATGGCCGAGACCCCGGCCTCGCTCATGCGTCCCAAGGCCCCACGCGCCGGCTCTCGCATCTTGCTTGAGCGCATCGGCTTTATCTGGCGCCGCATGGGCTTTTTGAACAAGGTGGCAGCACGTAACCTGTTCCGCTACAAAAAGCGCGCTTTTATGACCATCTTCGGTATCGCCGGCTGCACGGCGCTCGTGATCTGCGGTATGGGCATTCGCGACACGTCGGTGGCGCTTTCGCCCAAACAGTACGGGCATATCACGCGCTACGACCTGCTGGCGGTCGCCAATCCCGACGATTTTTCGCAGACGTGCGCGGCATTGGATGAGCGCAGCGCGGCCAATGATTTCAACGTGACCGTGACCTCGACCCTGCCGATTATGACCGACAACGTCACCTTTACGTTTGGCGGCAAGAGCGAGACCGTGCAGCTGATCGTGGTGCCCGATGACCGCACGAGTGACTTGGGCGATTACGTGCGCCTGGAGGATGAGTCCAAAGAGCCGCTGTCTTTGCGTGACGGAGACGTGTATCTGAGCAAAAGTTCACAGCTGGTACTGGGGATTCAGCCGGGCGATACGGCTCACGTCCAGGATTCGTCGCTCAATGTTGCCAAGGTCAAAGTCAGCGACATTTCGCTTAACTATCTGGGCAACACGCTTTACATGACGCAGGGCACCTATGAGCGCGCGTTCGGTCGAAGCGCACGTCTTAACGGCGTCTTTGTGCTGCTTAAGGGTTCGTCGGCCGACCAGATTGCGTTTAGCAAGAATCTTAAGAGTGACGGTTGGCTTACGATTTCGAGTACGGCCGAGCATTGGGAAAACTATGAAGCGAACTTTACAATTATCAATTCCGTCGTGGTGCTCGTGACCTTTATGGCGGCGTGCCTGTCGTTTGTGGTGGTGTTTACGCTGTCCAACACCAATATTTCGGAGCGCAAGCGCGAACTGGCAACCATCAAGGTGCTGGGCTTCCGCCGCGGCGAGGTGCACCATTACGTCAACAAGGAGACGTTGATCCTCACAGCGATTGGCGCTGCGCTGGGCGTGCCGCTGGGCGGCTTGCTGGCCGAGAGTTTTACGTACATTTTGCAGATGCCGTCGCTGTACTTTGATGTCGAGGTCGAGCCGCTAAGCTACGTGCTCGCCGTGGTGCTTTCCTTTGGCTTTACGTTTATCGTCAACCTCGCTACCAATCGTACCCTCAATAGGATCGACATGGTCGGCGCCCTCAAGAGTGCCGAGTAACCTGCCAAAAAGGGACAGGTTTATTTTGGCAGGTTTTATCTGGGCAAACGCCGGGCAGCCTATAGGTGGCCCGGCGTTTGCCCCGTTTTGCTGGGGATGTTTGTCGTTCGGTGCTCTTACTGGCCAATCCAGTGTTGCGCATAGCTCTTAATGTCCTCGGTAAAACCGTCAAGGTCGTCAAGGGTGATCACGCTGTCGATAAGCAAATTGGCTATCTCGCGGTGCATTGTGCTGCGGCGAATGTCGTTTGCAATTACGCCTGAGGACAGCTTGTCTCTATTGAGGCTCTCTTCTAGTGCCCAAAATCTACTGGACGCTTCGCTGTCGCCATTCAGTATCTCAACGTACTGGCCGATGAGCTTTTCCATATAACGTTCTTGCCATTGAGGAAGCGTTTTCTTAAACAGCTTCCAGTCGCTTTCGGCTACGTCGCGCATATGTCCTCCGCTCGTCAAACGGGCTTTTCATTTGCCTTTTATTCTATTTGCTTTTCGCTCTCAGGCGTGGATGAGAGGCTCTCTTTAGCCTTCGAGATAGGGCTTGAATGGGTCGTATGCCACAAAATGGGCCTATCTACTATGTTTAATTGGATACCCTCAACCATGCCGGGAAAACAAAAAACAAAACCGCAGGTAGAAGGCCTGTCGATTTTCGAAAAGGCGGTCATGGTTGGCCCCATCGAGTTAAACGTAGTAGATGGCCCCATTTCGTGGCGGACCATCAAACGAACGCCGATGCTTGTGCTGTAGCCGCTCCGATCATACGTAAGTTGCGGTGGAATAGTTCCTAGATTCAGCCATTTGCGGGCTAAGCAGGAACTATTTCACCGCAACTGAATTTCAGGCCAGGCACCCGCAGCAAGAAGACGAATAGCCTCGGCGAGTGTGTAAACGAAGGGCCCTCCGCCCCCGCCCGACGATTTCGATTGGCGACCTTTGACGGAGTCAAGGGAGGAGCCATATCGAAATACGTCGGGCGGGGTCGGAGGGCCCGATGGGATGGATTTCGGCCGAGGCTATTCGTCGCCGAAGCTGATGCCCAACGCCTTGGCCTCACGCACCAGATCGCTCTGGGGGTCGACATACTTGAGCTTGCCGGCGACATCCTCGAGCGGCATGTGGCACATCTTGCCGTCGCGCAGAGCAATCATGTAGCCAAACTCGCCGCGTAGGCAGCCGAGTGCCGCCTCGACGCCGCACTGGGTCGCAAAGATGCGGTCCTGGGCGTCGGGCTGGCCGCCGCGCTGCGTGTGGCCGGGGATGGCGACGCGGGTCTCGCGACCGGTCTTGGTCTCAATCTCCTTGGCGATGTCGTAGACAATCGACGGGCTCGTGCGCTCGGCGAGCTTCTTCTTGTACTCTTTCTTGGACAGAGCCGCGTCCTCCTTGGAGATAGCGCCCTCGGCGACGGCCACGATGGTAAAGCGGCTGCCGGTCTCCATGCGATGTTCGATGGTCTTGATGACGTTGTCCATGTCGTAGGGGATCTCGGGAATCAGGATGACGTCCGCGCCGCCCGCGACGCCGGCGTACAGCGGAATCCAGCCGACCTTGTGGCCCATGATCTCGATAACGAACACGCGGCCGTGACTCGAGGCAGTGGTGTGGATGTCGTCCATGCACTTGGTGGCGACGTCGATGGCGCTCGTAAAGCCAAACGTCAGCTCGGTGCCCCAGGTGTCGTTATCGATGGTCTTGGGCAGGGCGATAACGTTGAGGCCCTCTTCGCGCAGGCGGTTGGCGGTCTTGGTGGAGCCGTTACCGCCCAGCATAAACAGACAGTCGAGCTGCAGCTTATGATAGGTGTGGACCATCGCCGGCACCTTCTCGACACCATCGGCCTCGGGGGTATCCAGACGCTTGAACGGTGTGCGGCTCGTGCCCAGGATGGTGCCGCCGCGGGTGAGGATACCGCTAAAATCGGCGGGCGTCATGACGCGGAACCTGCTGTAGATAAGGCCCTGGTAGCCGTCCTCAAAACCGTAGATCTCGATAGGTTCTTCGCTATTGGTCATAAGCGTTTTGACGATGCCGCGCATGGTGGCGTTGAGCGCCTGGCAGTCGCCGCCACTAGTAAGAAGACCGATCCTAAGCATAGTGAATCCTTCCGGGCAAGTTATAACATGCGCATAAGTTTACCCCCGCACACTGTTGATGCGGGGGTAAAACGTGTTAGCTCAAGCGTATAGAAATGTAAGCAACGTCAGGCCAGCGTAAGGACGACGGTGCCAGCTCCTTACAGCGCGAAGGCATCGATGTCGCCCCAGTGGCGGCGCAGCGTGATGGCGGCAGCGGGCTCGGTGTTGTCAAAGACGACTGACCACTGCGTGTTGCTGGTGATGTCTTCTGGATTGGGTTCTTGCGCCGCGGCGCGTAGGGCCTTCCAAGCGACTGCCTCGTCCTGGGCACCGACATGGGCGTCGAGGACATCGGCGATTGCGACGGCGCGCTCTTTACCATGCCCCAGCTCGCCATTCTTTTGGTTGAGCAGCACTTCGTTGCCATAGCAGGCGTAGAAGTTCGTAACCTGGCGAACAGGGGTCGCTTTGAAAGCGCGGTCCGGATCGCGCGGATCCCACTCTACTACGCGCGCGTCACCGGCGGCGTCGTTGATAAAGAAGTGGTAATCGCGTCCTGCCATGGCGTGCATGTCGTAGGCGGAAAGCAGGTCGACAGCTTCTTGCGTGGTGGCGGCACGGTCGAGCACCAGGCGGATGGCGAGCGAGGTATTGATGACGGGGCGTTGCGTGTCCTGGTCACAGGGCTGGGAATCCAGGGTGAGTACGGCAATGGACACGCCGCATTCGTTAACACCGTCGAGCTGGGCAAACGGGCCCATCAACGCCGCGGCGCGTCCGGTGACGGAGTCAAGCGGAGTGTTGGCGCCCAGGTTATTGAGGGCGGCAAAGCCGATGGAGGCATAGCCGCCGCGTGGGTGATTGCGCACCAGCAGCGCCGAGGTGTCGTCTTTAAAGTCGTAATTGCGACCGGTGCGCACGCGGCCTTCGGCATCTACGGCGACAAAAGCGCTGCAGGCAAACTGGGGCGCCTGGACATGTACCGGCACACCGGGCAGCACCTGCGCCACCACGGCATCGATGTAGGCCTGGTCGTCGCGCACGCCAGCGGCGATGATGCGATCAAGATCGTAGTCGTAGGCGATGTCGATTGCGTACAGGTCATAGCCATCCGCGTAGCCGGTCAGGCGTTTGAGCGACGCGGCGGACTTGATTTGCTTGTGATAAACGATACCGGTGGCAGCGGCAAGGCCGACGGCGACTCCCGCGACACCGCAGGCGATGGCAATGCTACGTGGCTTCATGACGGCTCCTCTCGTCCTGTTAGCGTAATTGTCGCAAAAGGAGTGCGGGCATGATGGCTCAACTTGGTGAGCGGCGCGGGATTAAACATGGAATGAAGAGCGCGGCGCTGGCGTGGCGGGGTATGCTGGAGGGAACCATCAACCCAGCGAAAGGGGAGAGCATGACGGATCAGGAAACGCCCGAGCGCGCGCATGTGACGGCCGACGATATCGAGGCCGCCAACGACCTTATCGACTTTATCGAGGCGTGCCCCAGCATGTTCCATACGGCGGCGACCATCATGGCCGAGCTCGACGAGGCGGGCTTTGCCTACCTGCCCGAGAATGCGGCGTGGGACATCGAGCCGGGCGGGCGTTATTACACGCAGCGCAACACCTCGAGCGTTGTTGCCTTTAAGGTGGGCGAGGACCTGGCCGCGACGTGGGGCGAGGACGGCGTTGCCGGCGACTACCATTTTCAGCTGACGGCGTCGCACAGTGACTCGCCGACGTTTAAGGTCAAGGCTGTGCCCGAGCTTGACGGCGCGGGCGAGACGCTGCGCCTGAACACCGAGGCATACGGCGGCATGATCGACTACACCTGGTTCGACCGCCCGCTGGCGCTCGCGGGCCGCGTACTGGTGCGCGAAGGCGAGCGTATTGAGAGCCGCCTGCTTGCCACCGAGCGCGAGGTTGCCATTATTCCGAGCCTTGCCATCCATATGAACCGTGGCGTTAACGAGGGCTTTGCGCCCAACCGCGCCGTCGACCTGTGCCCGCTCATCAGCGCCGGTGATCTTAAGCAGGGCGACTTTGATGCTCTGATCGCCGACGAGTTGGACGTTGAGCCCGAGCAGATTCTGGGTCGCGATCTGTTCCTGGTCAATCGTCAGGATGCGCGCATTTGGGGCTGGGCCGACGAGTTTATCTCGACGCCCAAGCTCGACGACCTGGCCTGCGCCTATACCTCGCTGCAGGCATTTTTGGGTGCTGAGAACGCGCGCGATATCTCGGTCTTCTGCTGCTTTGATAACGAGGAGGTTGGCTCCGAGACCAAGCAGGGCGCCATGTCGACGTTCTTGGCCGACGCGCTGCGCCGCATTAACGGCTCGCTGGGCTTTGACGACGAGTCGTATCATCGCGCCCTTGCCGCATCGATGCTCGTGAGCTGTGACAACGCGCATGCCGTGCACCCCAACCACGCCGAGAAGTGCGATGCGCGCAACCAGGTTGTGCTCAACGGCGGCATCGTCATCAAGGAAGCCGCCAACCAGCACTACTGCACCGATGCCTTTAGCCGTGCAGTGTTCCAGGCTATTTGCGATGACGCCGACGTGCCCACGCAGGCCTTCGCCAATAAGAGCGATATGGCGGGCGGTTCCACCCTCGGCAACCTGTCCAATATGCAGGCGAGCATGCATGCCGTGGACGTGGGCCTGCCGCAGCTGGCCATGCACTCAAGCTACGAGACCGGCGGCGTACGCGACGTAATGTACGCCATCCGCGCCCTCACCGCCTTCTACGAGCGCGACCTAACTATCAACGGCGCCGAAAGCGTGGAACTCTAAAATCTGTCAAAAAGGGACAGGTTCACTTTGGCAGGTTTTATCTGGGAAAATGCCGCAATGCCAACAGCTGGACAGAATTGTTATGACACCGCAGGTTGAGCAAACGTCAGCGAGCGATGTCCAGAGCGAACAAGTTGGCATGAAAAAGGTAAGGCATAGACCTTCTGGTCATGCCTTACCTTTTGAATGGCAAATTGTCGCTCTGGGCGGCGCGCAGCGTCGACCGGTCCGCCGTTCGTTAGAACGGCGGAACCCTAATGCTCGATCCAGCAGCGAAGCGTCTCGCTGGCCTGCAGGTGACGCAGGTTCTCCGCGGCGATGTCGACCACGTTGTTGAGGGTGGCGGCCAGATGGAACCAGCCGGAGACGTGCGGCGTGATGAGCATGTTGGGCGCATCCCACAGTGGGCTTGTTTCAGGCAACGGTTCGGGGTCGGTGACGTCGACCGCGGCGCCGGCGAGATGTCCCGACTCCAGGGCGGCAACCAAGTCGTCGGCGACCACAAGGTCGCCGCGGCCGCCGTTGGCAAAGAAGGCGCCCGGTTTCATCGCGGCGAAGAACTCGGCGTTCGCCAGGCCGCGGGTCTCGGGTGTGCTGGGCATAAAGGATGCGACGATGTCAGCCTCGGCCAGGCGCTCGGACAGGGCATCCATACCGTCCATGTCCTCAAACACAATGGGGTAGACGAGCGGGTGGCGCTTGATGCCGCGGACGTGCGCACCCATGTTGCGGCAGAGCGTGGCAAAGTGGCCGCCAATGTCGCCCGCGCCCAACACCAGCACATTGGCATTTTTGAGCGAGGTGACCGGGCCTAAGTCCTCCCAGCGATGCTCGCGCTGCAAGTCGTGATAGCCGGGCAGGTGCTTCATCATGGAAAGGACCATGGCAAACATGTGCTCGCTCACGGCCTGGCCGTAGGCGCCGATTGAGCAAGACAGCTTGGCTTCAGCCGGCACGGTGCCGGCGGCGAGATAGTCGTCATAGCCGGCGGTCTGCAGTTGCAGCAGCTGGAGGTGCTCGCATGCGGTCAGCAGGGAAGGGTCGATGTTGCCCAAGATCACGTCGGCATCGGCGACCTGCTCGCGCGTGATGGCGTCGGCACTCGTGTAGATAAAGTCCTCGCCCGGAGCGCTCGACTCAAGAATTGCGCGATGACGGTCGTTGACGGGCAACAAAACCAGGATGTTCACAAACGGTCCTCTCCGCCCAACCTGCCAAAAGGGGACAGGTTTATTTTGGCAGGTTTTATCAGGCAAAACGCTATAAAAACGCCGGGCTTCGCGATGGTTAACATATCCATCGCGAAGCCCGGCGCATCCACGGCTACCAGCTCAGCAGCTCGTAGCCGTCCTCGGTCACCACGAGCTGTACCTCGCACTGGGCCGAATCGCTGCCGTCCTTGGTGCGCACGCACCAACCGTCGCCCTTGCTGATCTTGATGTCGGGCGCTCCGGCGTTGACCATGGGCTCAATGGTAAAGACCATGCCCGGGGCCATGATGGTGTCCACATCGGGCGCCTCGGTGGTAAAGCCCACAAACGGGTCCTCGTGGAACTCTTTGCCAATGCCGTGTCCGCCGTACTCGCGCACTACGCTAAAACCGGCGTCCTCGACCGTCTTTTGCACGGCCTCAGCCATCACGGACAGCGGCAGCCACGGCTTGACGGCGGCCAGACCCGCCTCCACGCTGGCACGAGTGACGTCGACCAGGCACTGGCGCTCGGCCGAGACCTCGCCGATGCAGAACATACGGCTCGAATCACTAAAGTAACCGTCCAGGATCGTGGAGCAGTCGACGTTGATGATGTCGCCCTCGTGCAGCACATCCGCATCGCAGGGGATACCGTGGCAGACGACGTCGTTGATCGAGGTGCACACGCTTTTGGGGTAGCCCTCGTAGTTGAGGTCTGCCGGTGTGCCGCCGTGCTCGACGGTGTAGTCATAGATCATCTGGTCAATCTGGTTGGTAGTCATGCCTGCGGCGATGTGTTCGCCTACGTAATCGAGCGCGCCCACGTTGATAGCGGCCGAGCGCTTGATGCCCTCGATATCGGCGGGCGTCTTGTAGAGCGTGCGGGGCAGAACCTCCCAGCCCTCTTCCCACAAGCGCTCGAGGCGCTCGTCGAAGGCGCTATGGCATTTCTTATATTTTTTGCCGCTGCCGCACCAGCAAGCGTCGTTGCGGCCAGGAACGGGTCCTTTGTCATACATGGCTAACTTCCTTTCATCCGCAGCTAGTATAGCCCACCCACGCGTCCATTAAAGTTGCGGTGATATAGTTCCGATTTAAGCGGTTTAACAGCATAAACAGGAACTATATCACCGCAACTGATGGAGTGGGATGGCGGACACTGGCTGCTGCGTGGTTTTGCTAGTAGCTCACCTGGCAGGGGATGCCGAGGGCGCGCACGCGTGCGGCAATGGCGTCGAGGACGTCGGGTGCTGCCTTGGCAAGGCCGGCGACCGGTGTCTCGCGCGCCACCGTGTAAATGGTCGCTTCTTGTGGGCGAATGCGTTCAAGCGCCGCGAGCCAGGGGGCAACGTACTCCTCGCCGGTGTTGTCGATGGGCTTGCCCTGATACTCACCGGTCAAAAAGATCGTCTGGATAATAACGTGACCGTCAAAGCTTGCGAACGTCTCGATCTGGTGCTCGACGTCGTAGGGGCCAACGGGCTGGTCGAGCAGCTGGATAAACGCCGGGTCGACGGTATCGAGCTTAAGAATGTTGTCGTCGACCATCATGAGCGCGTCGTGCACCTCGGGGCGGTCGGCGCGCGTGCCGTTGGAGAGCACGGCGATCTTGGAGTTTGGGGCAAGCTCGTCGCGCAGCGCGACGGCGCCGGCGATGGCCTGCGGAAACTCCGGTGCGGCGGTGGGCTCGCCGTTGCCTGCGAAGGTGATCACATCGGGGAGCTCGCCCTCGGCTGCCATCTCGCGCAGCTTTGCCTCGAGCGCGTCGAGTACCACGGCGGCTGTGTTGTACGGCTCATGACAGGGGCGCTCGGCATTGAGGCCGTTTTCGCAGTAAATGCAGTCGAACGTGCAGATTTTGCCGCTGGCCGGCATCATGTTGACGCCGAGCGAGAGACCAAGGCGACGGCTGCGAACGGGCCCAAAGATGGGGCTGGCATTCAAAAACGTAGACATAGGCATATGCTCCTCAAGACAATTGTGCCTAAGCATAGCATCGGCTCCAAAGCAAGGTGCGGGCTCTTGCTTTACAAGTTTCGTTTTTTCACGTCGCCCATTATGCCGCGCCATGAAAAGCCTCGGGTCGGGTAAAGTTAATCTGTTAACAAGGTGTAAGGCAATGTGGGTCCATCCAACCGCGCTGACGTGCAACTGGATGAGCATTGATGATGGGGGCACAACATGAATTTTACGGTCGAGAATGCGGGCACCACGATTGCCTGTCGCGAATATGCCGGCCCAGATGTGTCGCCTGATGCTCCTGCCTTGGTGTGCGTGCACGGCGCTTGTGTCGACGGCACATTTTTCGACGGTATCGCTTGTGAGCTCAGCCGCAACTACCGCGTAATTGCCTACGACCGCCGCGGCTGCGGTGGCAGCAGCGATGCGGCAGACGGCAGCTATGATCTTGCCGCTCAGGCCGCCGACCTGCAAGCCGTGATCGAACACGTTGGCGCTCCGACAAATGTGCTTGCGCATAGCGCCGGTACGTTGGTGGCGCTGGAGCTTCTTCGCGCCGAACCCCATCTCGTCGCCCGTGCGATTCTGCATGAGCCGGCTGTGTCGGCCGAAGGCGTCGGCATGGGCGCAGCTCCGGTTTTGCTCGATATGATTGCGGCTGGAAAGGTTTCAAGGGCGCTCCGGCTTTTCTTGGGAGCCCTCGGCGACTTGGACCCCGAAGCTCCCGGGACGACCGAAGCGGAAGCCAAACATGCCCTGCGCAATGGTCGTTGCTTTATGGCTAATGAATACGGAACAAATATGACATATGCTCCCGACTGGGAGCGCGTCCGCGCGTCAAAGGCGGTGTCGGCCGTGTTTTTGGGCGAGCTTTCGGTCGATACACCCCGCGAGGCTGGCACGCGAGCGGCTGCCGAATATCTCGATTGCCCCCTTGTGACGATCCCGGGCGCGCATAACGGTCTGCGCGATCGCCCCGTTACGGCGGCAAACGCCGTTCGCGATGTCTTGGAGCGTTAGCACGCTCGATGACCTGCGGGGAGAGGGGCTGTTAGCGTTTCGTCATTGTTAACGAATGCGCCCATAACCGCGCGCCCGCGGCTCCATTACCGCCGTTTGCCAGGTCATAAAAATGTAACGATAATCGCGCGTTTGCCTTCAGCTGTTAGATGCTACCCTTGTACCAATTGATATGCACCGTTGCCGTGCGTAACGATAGGAAGGGCCCCATATGCTCAATAATCACGAGGTCAATCTAACCGACGAGGAGGCTGCCGCCGAGGTCGCCCGCGTCGCGAAGACCTACCCCGTGGTGCGTTTGTTGTCGGCCGATCAGATTAAGAGCGAGCCTAACTGCTTGCTCGCCGGCGATCGCTGCCCTTGTCTGCGTCAGTCGAGTCTTGAGGCCTTGGCAGGTTCCGATGATGTATCGGAGCAGCTGCTCAATGATGGTACCGAGTACCGCGCTCGCCTGCGCCCTCTAAAGGTCGAGGGCGAGCCTCACGTCCTGCTGATGGTGCGTCCGATCGATGAGCAAGAGGCTGCAGAAGAGGACCTCGTCTACACCGACGTGCTGACGAGTGTGCGCAATCGCCGATATTACGAGGAAAAGCTCCGTAGCGCCCGCATGAATGCCGGCGTTGCGGTGATCGACCTTGATGATTTTAGGGTCTTCAACGATACGTGTGGCCGTCATGCCGGCGACCTTGCGCTCGGTGCTGTGGCGACAGCCATACGCAGCGGAATTCGTTCGACTGACGAGCTTGTACGCTATGGCTGCGACAAGTTTGTGGTCGTCATGCCCAATATTCCCTCCGATGACTTCACCCGTCGCCTGCATCAGGTGTCCGATGCCGTTCATGCCACGATTGTTCCGGGCCATGAGTACGTGAGCTTGACGGCATGTGTTGGCGGTGTTCGCATTCATGGCGAGACGGTCGATGAGGGCGTTGGCCGCGCTGTCCAGTTACTGAGCCGCGCTAAGGCAAAAGCCGGTACGGTCGTGACCGATGCCGATTCCATCGAGGCCTTCCAAAGCGAAAAGCCTTTGGTACTTATTGTCGATGACTCCGAGATGAACCGAGCCATTCTCAACGAGATGCTCAAGGACGAGTATTGCATCCTCGAGGCCGACAACGGTCGTACGGCGCTCGACATGGTCGACCGCTATGGTGATGAGTTGTCGCTCGTGCTGCTGGATATTGTCATGCCGGGCATAAGCGGCTTTGAGGTGCTGGCCGGTCTGTCGCGCCGATCGGTTAGTGACAATCTGCCTGTCATCATGATTTCGAGCGAAGATTCCGATGATATGGTTCTGCGCGCGTACGAGCTAGGCGCCTCGGACTATATCAACCGCCCGTTTGACTCCCGTGTCGTGCGCCGCCGTGTAAGCAACACCATCCGCCTATACGCCAAACAGCGCCGCCTGACGAGCCTGCTGTCCCAGCAGTACAACGAGCGTGTCAAGAACAGTCGCATGCTCATCGACATCATGGCTGGCGTCATGGAGCTTCGCAACGGCGAGAGCGGCAGGCACGTTACGAACATCGAAAAGCTGACCGAGCTGCTGCTTGGCTGTCTGGTCCAGCGTAGCGACACCATTTCCCTTGACAATGAGGAGCGCTCCACGATTGCTCTGGCTTCGGCGCTGCACGATATCGGCAAGATGTCGATTGACGATGCGATTCTCAACAAACCCGGGCGCCTTACGCCCGAGGAGTTCGAGATTATGAAGACGCATACCACAATCGGCGCCGACATGCTGCTTGAGCTGGGTAGCCATCACGCCGGCAATGCGCTTATGGAATATGCGTACCAGATTGCGCGTTGGCATCACGAGCGCTGGGACGGCAAGGGTTATCCCGATGGCCTTAAGGGCGACGAAATTCCCATTGCCGCACAGGTGGTTTCGGTGGCCGACGTGTACGATGCTCTGACGAGCGTGCGCGTGTACAAGGACGCTATCCCGCACAAGGAGGCAATTCAGATGATCCTGGACGGTAAGTGCGGCACCTTTAACCCGCTGCTGCTCGATTGTCTGCTCGAGGTGCAAGACCAAATTGCCGAGACGCTGGCACGCCCCGCTGACGTCGTTGCGTTTCCCACGATTTAGTTTGACCAAAGGAGTTTTTAATCCATGATTTCCATGCGTGAGGCGTATGAGAAGATCGGCGCCAATTATGATGACGCGTGCGCTCGGCTGATGGGCGAGGAAATGCTCGCCCGCTTTGCCCTCAAGTTTTTGGATGACGAGAGCATGGACAAGCTGGAGGCCGCCATGGCGGCGGGAGACGCCGAAGGTGCGTTTATGGCAGCGCACACGCTCAAGGGCGTGAGCCAGAACCTGGGATTCGATAATCTGTACGAGCCGGCGGTCGTGGTAACCGAAGCGCTGCGCGGCGCCGATGCCGTTGACGGCGCCCGCGAGGGGATGCATGCGTTGCAGCAGCAATATGCGGCTACGATGTCGGCCCTGCGCGAGGCGGCCGAATAAGAGCTTGCGAGCCTTGGGCTGCTTGCCGGCCACATATAGGTGAAAGGGCGCCCCGCCGGACCATGTGGCCGGCGGGGCGCTCTTATCTGTTTTGTGGTTCGCGTGCTAGCGGGCCTGCTTGACCTTGGCTGCCGCCTCGACAAACGACTTCCAGAGGTTAAAGTCGGTTTCGAGCGTCTGCCAGGTGTACTCGGGATGCCATTGCACGCCCAGGCAGAAGGGTTGGCCTTCGACTTCGATGCACTCGGGCACGCCATCGGTTGCCTTGGCGACCAAGCGCGTGCTTTTACCCAGACGATCGATGCAGCAGTGGTGTGCGGAGTTGGTCTGGATAAGCCTGTGCCCGCCAAGCGCGCGCTCCAGCAACGAGCCCGGCACGACCTCGACGGGATGCACGGGGTCGTTGAGCACGTGGGTATGGCGCCACTGCGTGCGGCCCTCGCGCGCGCCCAGGCTTGGCACGTCCATGCACAGGGTGCCGCCGGTGGCGACATTGAGCAACTGCGTGCCGCGGCAGGTGGTAAAGAGCGGCTTTTTGGCGCGGAGCACCTCGCCGACCAGCTTAAACTCAAAGCTATCGCGGATCTCGCAGCAGAGGGTGGGGTCGTAGGGTCGATCATCGCCCCAACGTTTGGGATTGACATCGGGGCCGCCGGGAATGGCGATGCCGTCGGCGATATCGACGTAATGACGGATGACCTCAATGTCCTCGGTGATGGACATCTGCAGCGGCAGGCCGCCGGCGGCAAGGATGGCATCGACAAAGACGCTCGCAATCTCCTCGTTGGGGGAGAGCGTCTCGCTCAAATAGGGTTTCGCTTCTTCCCAGCGTGGTGCGACCAGGATGAGCGGACGGTCGGCGGGATCGACGTCGACGTGCGGAGTGTAGGACGATGAGGTGCGGGTTCCGATCATGGGCGTAGCTTTCGAATCCGGGTGGACATGGCACAGGGGTGGCGCGGAGCAAACGTTACTGATGAATTTGCCCGCGTGGCAATTGGGTTAGTGACCCTTGATGGAGTTGAGGAAGTCCTGGGCGCGCTTGGTCTGGGGGTGGTCGAAGAACTCGTCGGGCGTGCCGGTTTCCACAATCTGGCCGTCGGCCATAAACACGACGCGGTCGGCCACGCGGCGGGCAAAGTTCATCTCGTGCGTGATGACGATCATCGTCATGCCCTGCTGGGCCAGACGGACCATGACCTCGAGTACCTCGTTGATCATCTCGGGATCAAGGGCGCTTGTGGGCTCGTCAAAGAGCATGGCCTTGGGCTGCATGGCGAGTGAACGGGCGATGGCCACGCGCTGCTGCTGGCCGCCCGAGAGCTGTGCGGGCACCTTATCGGCCTGCTCGGCAACGCCCACGCGGCTCAGCAGGTCCATGGCGCGCCCACGAGCCTCCTCCTTGGACACGCCCAGTACATCGACCGGCCCCAGCATGACGTTCTGCAGTACGGTCATATGCGCAAACAGGTTGAACTGCTGAAACACCATGCCCAGCTCGGCACGCATGCGGGCAAGATCCTTGCCCTCCTGCGGCAGGGGCTCGCCCTCGATGAGGATCTCGCCCGAGTCGATGGTCTCCAAGCGGTTGATGGTGCGGCACATGGTCGATTTGCCTGAGCCCGAGGGTCCGATCACAACGACGACCTCGCCGCGGTCAACCGAGAGATTGATGTCGTTGAGGACGTGTAGATCGCCATAGTGCTTATCGACGTGCCTGAGCTCGATCAGCGGCTGATTGCCGGTGGAAGAGGTGCTCTGTGCCATGGTGCTCGGCTCCTTATGACTAGAAATGGTAAAGCGTTAGCGGATGATGGTCGCGCCGGTCTTGTGCGAAACATAGACAGCGGCCTTGTTGATCGCGACGTTGATGAGGATGTAGATGACTGCGATCACCAGGTAGACCGACACGAGGGCATCGTAGTTGGTAATGAGCACGCGGGCATTTTGCATGAGGTCGGGGTAGCTCACCACATAGGCGACGGTGGTGTCTTTGACTACGACCACGAGCTGCGAAATCAACGACGGAATGATAAACCGAATCGCCTGCGGCAACACGATTTTAAAGGTGATTTTAGCCTTGGAAAGACCGAGTGCCTGGGCGGCCTCGACCTGGCCGCGCGGCACGGCGTTGACGCCGGCGCGGAAAATCTCGGCCAGCACGCCGGCCGCAGCGAGCGCGACAGGCAGTGTGAGCATCCAAAACGACGGCAGCGAGATCTTGTACTGGGGCAGCACCAAAAAGAAGAAGTAGATAAACAGCAGGCTCGGCACGCCGCGGAAGAAGTCGGTAAGCACGCGGCAGACCAGCTGCAGCGGCTTAATGTCGCTGGTGCGGCCGAGCATAAGGGCTAAGCCCAGCACCAGCGCGATGGCGCCAGCGGTGAGTGCGACCTTAACAGTGCCCTCAAAGCCGGCAAGCAAGAACTTCCAGGTGGTGAGGTGCGTAAAGAAATACCAATAGTGTACCGAAAGCTGGCCGGTCACATAAAAGCGCTGCAGTACCAGGACGACGAGTGCGGCGACGGCAACAAGCGAGATGGCGGTGCCGATGCGAATCTTGGCGCGCATCTTGGGGCCGGGAGCCTCGTAGAGCGCGTCGCGCATGGTGAGCGCGGAGGTGGAGTGCTTGCTCATCGGAGGATTCTCACCTTCTTATCGATATAGTTGCCAATGTGGCTCACCACAAAGGCCGTGCCCAGGTAGCCGAGTGCCGAGATAAAGAACGCGGCGACGCCGCCGAGCGAGCGGGTATTGATGTAGCTCACCACGCCGGTGAGCTCCTGCGGTTTAAGCGGGACCTGGCTGCCGAGCGCGGTGGTGAGCATGACGGCGATAAAGAGGTTGGTCATGGGCAATACACTTGAGCGCAGTGCCTGCGGAATCACGATCTTGGCGAGGATGCGATTAAAGCTCATGCCGAGCGAACGTGCGGCTTCGACCTGACCGACGCCGACGGTGTTGATGCCGCTCATAAAGTTTTCGGAGCCAAAGGCCGAGCCCAAAAGGACCGTGGCGACGATAACGCAGGCGCGGTAGGGCAGAACGACCTTGAGCGGCGGCAGCGCATAGACGACGATAATGAGCAGCGCGATGCCGGGGATGTTACGGAAGACCTGGACATACAGGTCGCCAAAGACGCGCAGCGGCTTGAGCGGCGACACGCGCATCACGGTGACGGCGACGGCCAGCACCATGGCGATGGCAAACGACTCAAGCGTCATGCCCCAGGTTGCTAGCAGCGCGTCGATATAGTTCTGGCCATAGAGCGACCAGAGCTCGGAGAGACTCATGCGGACCTCCCGCCGGTAAGGAAAGGGGCTCCCGTGTGTACGGAAGCCCCGACAACTCAGTGAGGAAACAGTTTACCGCAATAAAGCGCATCATGCGTTTCCGTATGGTTTCGTTGCGGCCGTTACCAGGCTCGCTGCCTAGGCGCCGATCTCGGGCAGCTCGGGAACATTGGTGTCGCCCGTACGGTCACCGATGCAGATCTGCCACAGCTCAGTCCAGGTGCCGTCGTCCTCGATCTTCTTAAGGAAGTCGTTGACAAAGGCGACGCCGTCGGAATCGAGCGGCAGACCGATGCCATAGGGCTCCTTGCTGCCGAAGGGCTTGCCGGCGATCTTGTACTTACCGGGCTCGCGGACCAGGGCGCTCTGCTGCATGTTGTTATCGATGACATAGGCGTCAACGCGGCCCTGCTGGAGTGCCTGGCGGGCCTCCTCGTCGGTCTTGAACTCCTGCTGGCTGGCCTTGGGAGCGAACTCCTCCAGGATGGCGGGGCCGTTGGAGCCAGACTGGACGGCGACGTTCTTGTCGGCCAGGTCGTCGACGCTCTTGATGTCGTCGTTATCGGCGAGCACCAGGATAGCCTGCTGGGTGTAGTAGTAGGGACCGGCAAAGGAGACGAGCTTCTTGCGCTCGTCAGTGATGGTGTAGGTGGCAAAGACAGCGTCGACCTGGCTATTCTGCAGGACAGACTCACGGGTGTCGGAGGTCACCTGGGTGATCTCGACCTTGTTCTCGCCCAGGATGTAGTTGGACAGGAGCTGCGCGATACCGGCATCGAAGCCACGGGTCTGACCGTCTTTCTCGTTGAGGAGGGAGAAGAGCGTGGAAGTCTGAACGCCACCGATCTTAAAGACGCCGGCGTCCTTGACGGCCGTGGCCCAGGTGCTGGCGGCGACGGCATCGTCATCGGCCTTGGGGCCGTTGCCGACGAGCTTGTCGAATGCCTTGGCGTCGAGCGTGGTGGAAACCTCGGTATCCTCGGAGCTCTTGGAGGAACCGGCGGCGGAACCCTTGTCGGCATCGGCGCTGGTGTCGGAGCAGCCGGCAAGACCAAGGCCGGCGACGGTTGCGAAGGTGGCGGCAACGAAGCCGCGGCGGTCGAGAACGACCTGCTGGGAGAGGTTCTTGCTCATGGTAGAACACCTTTCTCAATAAAATCCCTAGCGGTTGAGTAGAGTTATACCCTATCGCGCTCAAATGGGTCAACACGAAATAACTCAGAAACATACTTACCTTATGGGTTATTCTACCTACTAAAAAGGGACAGGCACCTTCGTGGTGGTTTTGGCCGATGCGGCGGCATGCCTTGTTGCTTTGTCTCGATCTGTAACATCTGCAGCCGTTTTTGCCGAGCGACTGTTACAGATCGAGATTTTCTCTTCAGGGGAATTCGAATGTCTCAATCTGTAACATCTGGACGGCCAAAAGGTCTCTATCTGTTATAGATTGAGACAAAGGTCTGGGACTAGGACGTCTTATCCAGATCTGTAACAGTTAGACGGAAATTCGGACCCTAGATGTTACAGATTGAGATAATCGCGTCGCGAAAATAAAAACCTCCGCAGGGGTGCTTTCCTTGCGGAGGTTTTCTTACTCGTTGAGTAGTCTTACGGCTTCGGCGGCCATGTTCTCGACCGTCATGCCGTTCTGAGCGAGCAGCTCGTTGGGGTCGTAGCGGTCGGGGAAGCCCTTGGCGATGCCGAAGGTGCGCGTGCGCACAGGCGTGCAGGCCAGATAGCACGCGACGCGCTCGCCCCAGCCACCGTCCAAGATGCCGTCCTCGAGGGTGACGACAACGCGATGCTCGGCGGCAAGACTGTCGAGGAACTCACGGTCAAGCTCGGTTGCAAAGCGCGGGTTGACGAGCGTGGCCTCGATACCGTACTCGGCAGCCAAGCGGTTTGCCACGCGCTCGCCCAGCTCAAAGAAATCGCCAAGCGCGAGCACGGCAACGTCGCGGCCCTGACGCACCACGTTGTAGCGAACGGCACTGTAGTCGGTGTCTTCGGCAGGCGCAAGGTCGGGACGGCTTACCAAGCCAATGCCCGGTACGCGGATCGCCGCGGGATGCTCGCGGTGGTCGAGCGACCAGCTCAGCATGGACAGATATTCCTCCATGCAGGCCGGCGCCAAGTAGTGCATGTTGGGAAGACCGCCCAACATGGAAATATCAAAGAACGAAAGGTGCGTCTCGGACGTGGTGCCAAAGATTGACGCACCAAACACCAAAATGGTTGCCGGGGCGTCGTTGAGGCACAGGTCGTGCCACAGCTCGTCGTAAGCGCGCTGCAAAAACGTGCCGTACACACCAAAGACTGGCTTGGCGCCCGAGCGCGCAAGCGCGGTGGCAAAGGTCACGGCGTGCTCCTCGGCAATGCCCACATCGACGAACTGTTTGCCGGCGGCAGCGCGAAGCTCGGGTGTAAAGCCCATGATGTAGGGCGTGGCGGCCGTGATGCCCACGACCTGCGAATCGCGCTCGATGGCGGCGCTGAGCGCCTCGCCCGTAATGTCGGCATAGGTGCGCGGCGCAGGCTCGCTCGGATGGCCCGGGCAGAGCTTGCGTCCAGTTGCCATGTCAAACGGACCCACGTGATGCCAGCGTTCGGGGTCGTTCTGGGCTGGCTCAAAGCCCTTGCCCTTGGCGGTGGAGACGTGCAGCACGATGGGATGATCGATATTGCGCAGTTCCTGCAACGCGTCGACGAGGGCCAACACGTCGTTACCGGCGTCCAGATAGCGGTAGTCGAGCCCCATCGCGCGGAAAACGTTGCGCTCACAGGTACCGTTGCTGGCTCGCAGCTCGGCCAGATTGCGATACAGGCCGCCATGGTTCTCGGCAATGGACTGGTCGTTATCGTTGACGATGATGATCAGGTTGCTATCGAGTTCGGCGGCATTGTTAAAGCCCTCAAACGCCAAGCCGCCCGAAAGCGAGCCGTCGCCAATAACGGTGATGACGTTGTACGTATCGCCCGCCAGGTCACGAGCGTGCGCCAGGCCGCAGCCCAGGCTCACCGACGTGGAGGTATGGCCCATGGCGAACAGGTCGTGCTCGGACTCGTCGGGATTGGCAAAGCCAGAGGCCTCGCCAAAGCGCTTCGGATCGATATAAGTGTACGCGCGCCCAGTCAGCGCCTTGTGGGCGTAGGTCTGGTGCGAAACGTCAAAGAGAATCTTGTCGATAGGGGAGTTAAACACGCGATGGAGCGCGACCGTAAGCTCAACGACGCCCAGGTTGGGGGCAACGTGCCCGCCGACGGCGGCGGAGCTTTCGAGGATGGCGTGGCGAATCTCGTCGCAGAGCTGCGGGAGCTCGGCACGATTAAGAGCCTTGACGTCCTCGGGCGTTGTCGTTTGCGTAAGCAGCATCGTTGTGGGTTACTCCATGCGAATCGAGCGTCGGCGCTCCCTCGGCCGACACAATTGCACAAGACAGTCTCGCACATTTTGGCGTTTGATATGTGACGGCGGCGCGGTAATTCGCCAACTGGTGGGGCAAAACGTTTTGTCCGATGCCATACTGGTAGATTCGATGATGATTTTATTCCATGCGTGCAGGCCGTGGCTTGCCGCCATGAGCCGCCGGAAGGAGGCAGCATGTCCGATGCCGTTCGTGCCGAGAAAATCGCGTGCGAAGTAGACCATGCTGCCCGTCAACTGGCACAGGCGGGCCGTCTGGACCTGACGCGCGAGTTTATCCAGCATGGCGATGCTGTCTCTTATACACATCTCCGAGCCCACGAGACCGATCAGTATCTC